>JAISER010000076.1 GCA_031263985.1 Clostridiales bacterium
CCCACGCCCCCAGCGCCGGGACTGCGTCCCTTAGGCACCCTTTTCGCGCTTCGCGCCGGCACGTGAATTGGGGGGGGGGATATATAGTCGCGTTTCGGTTATCGTCGGATTGATTGTTATTTTTGGAAGGAAATAGGTTTTAGCGGAAATGAGATTTATGGTGGCGAGCCGGAAGATTTCCCTGAGCCGATTTTATTAATCGGGACTACAGTTAATCCGCCTGATCCAAGGTTTAGGCGGATTAACTGTAGTTTTCAATCGCAAAGGAGGGATTAAATGAAACTTAACGGTTCTGAAATATTGCTTGAATGTCTGTTGGAACATGGCGTGACCGCTGTTTTCGGATATCCCGGCGGCACGGTTTTAAATATATATGACGCGCTATATAAGTATAAAGATAAATTACGTCATTATTTGACGGCGCATGAGCAAGGCGCCGCGCACGCGGCGGATGGTTACGCGCGCGCGACGGGTGAAGTTGGCGTATGTATAGCGACAAGCGGGCCAGGCGCGACAAATCTTGTTACGGGCATAGCTACCGCCTATATGGATTCGTCGCCGATTGTCGCTATAACTGGAAATGTCGCGAAGTCGTTTTTGGGCAAGGACAGCTTTCAGGAAATTGACATAGCTGGAGTCACCATGCCTATTACAAAGCATAATTTTATAGTGAGGGATATCAATGATCTCGCTGACGTTATACGAAAAGCGTTTTATATAGCGCGCGAAGGTCGTCCAGGCCCTGTCCTTGTGGACATAACGAAGGACGTTACCGCGGACTTCGCGGAATATGAGCCGAAAAAACCGGTTGTGCCCGCGGCTCGATTATGGTTTGACGAAGAGGACGTTAATAACGCGCTTGAACTTATACGAGCGAGTGAAAAGCCTTTTATAGTCGCTGGAGGAGGGCTTATTTCTTCCGGCGCTTCCAAAGAGTTCGCCGAGTTTGTCGAGCGCGCGGATGCGCCTGTGGCGATTACGACTATGGGTTTGGGAGGTTTTAGTCCGGACCACCCGCGTTTTACCGGCATGATAGGCATGCATGGCATGCGCGCCTCCAATATAGCCGCTATGAATTGTGATTTACTTATAGCGCTTGGAATGCGTTTTTCCGACAGGGTTACGGGTAACGCGGCGTATTTCGCTGAAAAGGCCAAGATACTGCATATTGACGCGGATCCCGCCGAGATAAATAAAAATGTAAAGACGTTCGCTTCTGTGACCGGCGATATGCGCGAAGTTTTGCGCGTCTTTAACGGCAAACTGGAGCGGTTGAGTCACAAGGCGTGGAACGAGGAAGTGACTGGGCTTAAAGCGGCTTCGCCGCTTAGGTATAAAGACGACGACGGCGTTTTAAGACCTCAAAGCGTTATAGTGAAGATTAATGAGATGATAGACGACGACGTTATTGTGACGACGGACGTAGGGCAGCATCAAATGTTCGCTTGTCAATATATCAGGCGCAACGCGCCGCGCGGGTTTATTATGTCCGGAGGTCTTGGAACGATGGGTTTCGGGCTTGGCGCCGCGATAGGGGCGAGCGTAGGGCAGCCTGGTCGAACGGTCGTCAATATAACCGGTGACGGCTGTTTCCGTATGAACAACATAGAGCTGGCTACGGCGGCCACATATAAGCTGCCCGTGATAACAGTCGTTATGAATAACCATGTTTTGGGCATGGTTCGCCAGTGGCAAAAATTTTTTTACGGTCGCAGGTATTCTCATACGACGTTTGGCGCGGCGGGCCAAACGACCGATTTCGTAAAACTCGCGCAGGCGTATAACGCGCAGGCGTATAACGTTACGGAGGCGGGGGAGTTCGAACCAGCCTTTAAGGACGCGCTTGAAAAAGCCAAAAATGGGAAGCCGTCCGTTATAAACGTTGAAATTGGAATGGATGACGACGTCTTTCCTATGGCGCCGTCCGGGAAAAGGATAGACGAATTTGTTGACGAAGAGTAAAAAAAGCCGGGTTTTAGAGCCTGTTTAAGATCTGGTTTTAAGCGGATTTTTGTGATGATTTTTCGCCGAACGCGGAAGCGCGAGCGCCGCGCATTTGAAGAATATACGCAAAGAGATTTGACAGAGCGTGGCGGAAAATACAGGTCTAATAAGCCGAAAAAATGCAAAATGGAGATATTAAACAGGCTTTTAGCCACTCTGACGTAAGAAAACATTTTTGAAAGGAAATCGGCGCGGCGTCATGCTGCGACGGTTTCCTTTTTATTTGGTTCGATTTGGGATTGCTCCCGCGCTTTTTGGAAATCAAAGGCGCCGATAAAGTTATATACAATTTCAATTTCCCGTGTCTTGTCGAGCCTTTTTTTGCCGGAAGTTTTCGATATATAGATTTTGTCGATAAATTCCCGTAACGCGGTAGCGTCAGAGCCTGTTTAAGATTTCGCTTTTAGCGGGTTTTTCGCAATGCAAGGAAACGAAAGCCGGCCGTGTGCGCGGCGCGTTTCGCGGACGCCGGAGTCAGGCGGTCTAGTATATTCCTCCGTTTCTAATTGTTTTGGGGAAGGGTTGGGTGTATAATTAGTAAAACAATATAGCCGATCTGGATGGTGATTATGTGAAACGATACTACGCTGAACGAAAAGGGTTACTCAAAGAACCGCCCCAAATCACTCTTGCCGAACTAAGGAAATACTTTAAAAAAACATATAATTTTTTTAACGGTAAAAAATATTTTGAAAACGCGACTGAAGGCATACGGAAGAACCCACGTTCATCTAATACTGAATTGCTATCGTCTCCTTCTATGTCTCCAGCGCCAGATGTGTATTTCTTAACCCGTCTGAACAATAGCCAAATATGGCCCATATGTAAATATTGCGAATATTGCGAAAATTACGAATATGACGGATATTACGAAGGCTATACAGAGGAAATATTATTTACAGTCATAGAAATTTTGTATGACCATATCGCTTCATACGACTATCAAAGCGATAAGCTGGATACAGCTGGACCCAAAGCTGAGTATGCCGAACATATAAACAATATCTTGCGATTGTATGGAGATGGATATTATCTTGAACCCACAAACGGATTTATCACATATCTGCCAAATGAAGCTTTAAAGGAACAGCTATCTTACAGTGGTGAGGACATTCCCGAACCTGTTTTATCCCGATTATCCACCGCGACAAAGATGTATTATCGATTCGATTCCAATATGGAGGAAAAAAAGAAAGCTATCAATATTCTCGCGGATATTCTTGAAAAGAATAGGGAAAACCTTAAAGATTCGCTAAACCAAGAATATGACGTGAACAAGAACGAACACGACAAGATGATTTTTGAAATCGTAAACAGATTTAACATCCGACACGATAGAGACAATCAACTTACTGAGTACAAAAAAGACATTTGGTACGACTGGATGATGCAATATTATTCCAGTGTTATAATTACATACTACAAGTTAGAAAAGGCTATTGCGAGTTCACGGTTTTAAAAAAGTTAAATAAATTTTTAATTTTATTTTATGACTATTCGATAGCTGCATGAAGCCGCGCAAATGCGCGGCGTGGGGTCCGGGGTCGAAGACCCCGGCGGGGTTTGGGGCGGAGTCCCAAGGTTTTTATGACTTGTTTGGATAGCCATCTTTTATTTTAACTTTTTTTCGCGCGCGTAAAAAAGACGCTCTGTACGCCATGTGAAACTCTTCCTTTTCGGCGGCTGCCCCTAACTGACCAAATCTTTTCCCCGTAATACCGCCTTTTCCCATACAACCCGCTAAATTATCGTTTTGACTGACAAATTTACTCACACCATCTTAAGGACGAAGGAACTGGCGCATATCAAAGTAAAAAAAAGCGCTCATATTCGCCTGTAACGGCGACCGAGCGCTTTTTTTTCGAAGAACGCTATTTCAACTGCGCCCTCCATATTTCAATGTCATTTTCGTAGATGAACGTATGTCTATAAGCGGCTTCCACTATCGCGTAGTAAGCCCAATGCTCCTCCGCCAAATCAGTGAAATCGTTTCTTATTATAATGTCCAAAAAGCTTTCGGCGCCGACGGCTCTGCCTAAGATATGGTTGAATGTCATGACAGCCTCCGCCCTGGTCAGTCTTCCCATCGGCAGGAAGGCGCCATTAGGATAGCCCGAAAGCCAGTTTTTCGCATAAGCGGAATTTATGTATTTAGCCGCCCAGAAATCATCGGGCACATCGGGGAAGGCGTGTTCGGCCGTTTCGTCAAGACCGTGGAACTGCGAAACGAACGTAGCGTATTCGGCTCTTGTCATGAAATCTTCCGGTTTAAATGAGCCGTCGGGATAGCCCTGTAAATATCCTTCTGAGGCCATGTAGTTTATAGGTTTAGAGTACCATTCGTCGCCGGTTATATCGCTAAAATAGCTGCTTCTGTCTCGCGTTTTTTCCGGATCAAGAATAAGGGAGTACACCATTTGCGCTATTTCAGCTCTCGTCGCGAAGTTGTCCGGTTTCACGACCCCGTCGCCATATCCTGATATATAAACTATGTGTTCTGATATAAATGGCGTATCTATCGGCACGGCTTCATCTTCTAAAATCTCGATCTTCGTACCCGTGTCGCCGACGACTATATAGCTTCCGCCGCCGCCGGAACCGGAACCGCCGGAATTGTTACCGCCGCTACTGTCGGTGTAGTAAAGCGTTATTGAATTAACGGAGTCAGTTATAATGACGCTTGGCGCGCTTGAGCTGTCATATTTCCATCTGGCGTTTATCCCGGCCGGATAGGCGAGCGCTTGAGCGTTAAGCGTAGCGCCGACTTCCTCCGAACGGTCTACGCGCCCATTGTTAGGCAGAGACTGCCCTGAAACGTTCGTAACGGGCGTAGTCGTTCCTTTAATGTAGTGATAAACTTGAAGATCGGATATGTTGGCGAAAAACAGCTTTATAACGACTTCGTCCGTCGCGGAGTCTTTAAAAAGCTTAGTTCTGCCGTCGCTTCCCTGGCCGGTTACAAATGAGATGCGCGGCGCCCACTGCTTTGAGCCGTCCGCGAATCCGGATAGAGCCGAGTCAGGAACCAGGCTATCTACGCTTGCCGGAACGGTATAGCCCGCGTTTATGCTGTCGAACTGCATATCTCCCGCGTCGTAGGTCCATACCGGCGTCATAGTTGACGCTTCGGAAACCGAACGAAGCGTCGCGTTATAGTACTCCGCCTTTACGCGTTTCGTCGAGTGAACATAATTATGGTACGCCGCATTAGGGCTTGCGGCGGCCGGACCGGTGTATTTTTGAACGGTTATCTTGCCGTTCGCCGGATCGGTTGATGAATATCGCCAGATCGGACTTAACGTCGGGCTTGCAAGCGGCAGCGCGTATATGGAGCCGGCGGAATCGGCGGCGATGTCAAAAGTCCGCCCAACCGGCCAAACCGCGGAGTACGGAGTGACACGCTGTTCGCCTTCCGCCAACGTAACGTCGCCGTGATTATTTTCATCGCGGTGAACCACATACACGGTCGCGTAATTTTGCTTAAGCCATATGGCTATTACGTTCGCCGAGGTTTCGTCTAGCGTGACTGAACCGGGCGCGGTCAACGCGTCGGCGTCGTTGTAGGTTATTTTGCCGTCAAAGGAATATCCGGGTTCATAGCGGTCGATGTCCTCATCGGTGACCGCGTATACCGCCGCGCCTCCATCGGCGTGAGGCGATGGCCAATAACCGGCTGCCGGCGCGTTAGGCAGACCTCCCCACTCTATATCGTCGTTAAGGAAAGACGCTATCTCCCCGTTCGTGTCCGAGTCGTAATATTTAATCTCCAGCGTTCCGTCCGCGGCGGGGGCTTGCAAAACGTAGTAAAGCGTAATGTTCAGCTCGCTTGTTATCGTTACGTTTTCCCTATTGGCGACGGGGGTGGACTGGGTTTCGTCCAAAACATAGTTCTTATTCGCGGGATCCGTCACGTCAAGATAGTTCACATTAAACAGATCCCCGTATTGCGCGTAGGACGTCTTCACGTCGCTTGTCTCGGAATTTCCGTCATACTTTATGTACGTCGCCGTAATAGTATTCTTAAGCCGTATGGCCGCGTCGACGATATGATTTTTATTGGCTTCGGCTTTAAAAGGCGCGACCAGACCCGTTACGATTCCGCCGTTCTCAGACTCGGAGGTTATGTGTGAGGCCTGTGAGTAAATCCCCTTGACGAAACTGTAATTCGTCAGCGCGTTAGAGTCAACTTTAAACGTTACGATGTAAAATTCGTCGCCGACAGACGGATCGACTTGCGTAAAAGCGTAAGATCCGTCAGCCCCGAGCATTGCCGGGGTTTCGCTTATGATGGCGCCGGAAGAGTCGTGTTTTACGAGAGAGACCGCTACCTGTCCGACATTGGCCGATGGGATGGCGCTCAGCGATTGATCAAGCTCCGATATCTCGCCGATAATGTTAGCCGTGCCATCTGTAGGCGGCGGCGTAGAGCTATACGCCTGAAAGGACGCCTCGGTCAGGTAATTGGTTTTGTTGTCAAATTTGACGCTAGCTATAGACGCCCCGAGGCCGTTAAACGGCGCGGCTGAACTTAGCGTATATCGGTGTAAAACGTTATATGCGGTCAATCCGTCGACTTCAAACGAATAATCGCCGTCGCTGAGTCCGTATATGTCCAGTCTTCCCTCACCCTGCGAGATGGTGACGTCCGTTTCAAAGACGAGTTCGCCTTGACTGGACGAAAACTCGAACAGACCTTGGGCGCCGCTGTTCAGATCTACATATGATATCGGAAACGTTTTACTTTCCGCCGGCTGAGCGAGCCTTACTCGCGCCTTCACGGCGATCGCGTCAACGGACTTGTCGATAGCGCCGTTTTTACCGTAAAACGATACTAAGACGCCGGGGCTTGACCAAGAGCCTAGCGGTCCGGAAAATACTACGGGTACGCGCGTCGTAAAATACGCGAGCGACGCGGCGGAAGAGCAAAAGACGACGAACGCCGTGATAAGCGCGAACCATCGGCTTTTGCGTAAAAATTCAGTTAATTGGATCTGCATATATTCGCAACCTCCTGGGCTAGGCGTCGATTTCTTCCATGTCATCGCGCGTGACTCCGAACTCGGCTTCTATAGCCTCGTTTAACGATTGAGTCGCTTTAAGCTCGCCGGACACTTGCATCTCCGCGTTTTCATAACCTCTAACATCGGCGGGAGTCACGAAAAGCGTAAACGACGCTTCCGTGTTGGGTTCCAGCTTTACGTAATAAGCGTCGCCGGACGACTGTTTATACCACTGGCCCTCGCCTTTCGGAGCCACTGTTTTTTTGAAAAGAACAGCCGGCTCCGTTTGGTAAATATCTTCGTTTTCTTTTTTTATAGAGCAGGTAAACGCGTCCGCTATCACTTCGATTACGGAATCGGCATCGCCGACATTAGTCAAAGTTATGTCCCTGGCGAATACGCTTCCAGCGTTCGAGGATTCGGCGACCGCCGCCTTGACGTCAAGAGAGGCGACTTCCATAGGCGGCGCCGGAGAGCCGATGAACGCTGTAAAGCCGGCGTATGTAACTCCAAACAATCCCGTGGCGGCGATCGCTATGACGAAAGCCGCGGGCGCCGTCAGTTTGAACGGCTTTTTTAAAAAACTCACAAATTTTCACTCCTTAAAATAGCGATTATGATATAAATTAATGTAAACAAGTGACAAAACCGAGAAACAATTACAGGACAACCGCATCATATTACGATTATTAACGTGGTCATTATATCACTTTTTTTTTTCTGAGTAAATAACAATTTAAGCGTAAAATTGAATAACATTCCGCATTGTCTAGACGTAAAAAACGCTTCCGACCATTATTGACGTCGGAAGCGGAAGCGTCGCGGGGTGAAGCTTTTCACGCCGGGCTCTGTCGAGAGGCTTCGCCCGGTCTGCTATGTTTCAAACTGAACTTAGCGTTATTCCAGAATTTTTTGTCGCCCTTCACTGTCTATGAAATAGTTATCTTTTATGATGAGATCGGAAACGGTTACGATCGCGTAGCCGTCATCCGTAAGCCGCTGAAGTATGAAAGGGAGAGCCTGAGGCGTATAGTCCGCGTTGTTATGAAACAGTAAAATGGCGCCGGGCCCCAGATTTTTGTGATTCAAGACCTGCGAGATCTCCGCCGTCACGCCTTTATTCATCCAGTCGAGGCTGTCAACCGACCATTGCGTAGCGTAATAGCCAGCCTGTTCGGCCGCTTCTATCACAGTGTCGTTATATTCGCCGAAGGGCGGCCTGAACAAAACCATATTGATTCCGAGCAAGTCTTTAACTTTTTCGTGCGCGCCCATTATTTCCTCTTTGTTTTGTTCCAGGCTGAGTTTGGCGACATGCGCGTGCGTATCTCCGTGGTTAGCGATCTCGTGTCCGGCCGCCGCCAATTTTTTCACGTCTTCCGGGAAATCTTCAGCCCAATAGCCGCATACGAAAAACGTCGCTTTCGCTTTGTATTCGTCTAAGATTTTCAGCAATTCGTCGGTATCGTCGGCGCCCCATGCCGCGTCAAACGACAGCGCGATTTTCTTTTCGTCGGTTTCCACGCTGTAAATGGGCAATTTTTTATCTGTCTTCATCGTTTGCGCAATTGCAGCCGCGTCATACGCGCGCTCAAAAAAACCCGCGGCGTTCGCGGCGAACGCCAGCGCGGCGCATATGGCCAGCGACGCTGAAAACGCCGCCGCTATCTTTTTGACCGACCTTCGCCCGCCCGTCGCCTTTGATATATCCGCTCCGCTCATATATGTCCGCTCCTTCGCGTATTTAATACTGAACTCGGTCTGAACCATAAGCATCCGAACGGTCTTTTCCACGCTGGGCTTTGTCGCGAAGTCTTGCCGAACTCCATTGGTTCGCCCGCGTTTCGCGCCTGGCTCAACGCGAAAAAGCCTAAGAGCCTGTTTAAGATCTCGCTTTTAGCGGATTTTTGTGATGATTTTTCACCAAACGCGGAAGCGCAACGCCGCGTATCCGAAGAATATACGCAAAGAGCGCTGACAAAGTGGAGATATTAGACAGGCTCTAACCCGGTTTGGCCGCGTTTCAAACTGAATTCAATATGATAACTATAATCTATGCGAAAAATCCGAACTATAGAAACCCCGTCTCGTAAAAAAAGCCGTATCGAAACGACACTTTTCGTCATTTCGATACGACGGCGCGACGGCGCGTTAATTCGAGGATTTTACATCGCCCAAATTTTTGATGCGGTTATATTCTTTATCCACGCTTTCGTCATATGTACCGGAGAAAAAGTCGAGCGCTATTATGCCGTGAACGAAAATAGCCGTTATCCCCGCCAAAACAGTCCACATAGGCCAAAAATAACCGCCCAAGGACGTTAGCGCGTATATGCCGACTAAAATGATGTTTAGAAACACGCTGACTAAAACGTGGCGGGTAAAAATTCTTCTGGCTTTAACGCGCCTTCTCGCCGTTTTAAATATCTCATCATCAGTGGAATTCAAACCTCTCCAATTGTCTCTGTAATATCGCGGATGTCTACGGTTAGCCAGGTTTTTGCATGTTTTGATTGCACAGCCGGTCGTCCCCATGCCATTATCCCCTTTCTCTGACTCCATTTTAATGAAAGAATTACAATTCCTTGAATTATATTATAACGCCGCGCATTGTAAAAATCAAGCTAAATTAAGGTTTTAAAACGGTTAAAACAGGGCGCTTTGCCTTTTGCTGGATAACTTCGACGCCAAAAGATGGACCAGCGCGTGTAAATATGAACAAATGGGGAGAGTTTTAAGCCGATAATATAGATGTAAGGCGATTTGTTTGAAGCTGGCTAAGGATTTGTGAATGCTCGCCAAAGCTTTACGTCCGTGCCCGCCTTTTCCTTTTTCTTGGAAATAACCAGCGCGTCATGTGGATAGATCGGCGTAATGGCGCGCGCCGCGGTTCTCCGTCCGCGGCGATCAAGCGCCTTGACGGATTCAACCTTCAAGCGGGTCGCCGCTCATAGAACCGCTAAAGTCGAGATCTTGAACAGGCTATTGATTAGCCAAAAACCGCTTCGCCCAGCGCTTTTCCTATTTTGTCGTATATGACCATGTCGGCGCGCGAATCGATGGGCGTCGGCGTTTTGTTGATCAGCGCAAGCTTGTCTCCTCTATAATAGTCTATAAGCCCGGCGGCGGGATAAACGGTCAAACTGGTTCCGCCGATTATAAGCGCGTCAGCCGCCGAAACCACTGAAATCGCCGCCTCTATCGCTTTCGGATCCAGGCTTTCGCCGTACAATGTGACATCAGGCTTAATTACGCCGCCGCATGAGCAACGGGGAACGCCTGTCCGGCTTTTGACGTCATCGAGCGTATAGAATTGGCGGCATTTTACGCAGTGGTTGCGGCGGACGCCGCCATGTATCTCAATTACGTTTTCGCTACCCGCCGCCTGATGAAGGCCGTCTATGTTTTGCGTAATGACCGCTGAAAGAATTCCTTCTTTTTCCAGCCAAGCGAGCGCTTTATGCGCGGCGTTCGGTTCCGCGTCAACGCTTATGATTTTATCGCGGTAAAATTCGAAAAAATCTTCGGGGTTAGAGTAAAAAAAATCGCGCGATAACATAGTTTCCGGAGGATACTTGTATTTTTGGCTGTACAGGCCGTCAACGCCCCTGAAATCCGGTATGCCGCTTTCTGTGGAAACTCCCGCGCCGCCAAAGAAAGCTATCGGACGGCTTGTCCTGATCAATTCACGTAAATTCATAGAAACGACTCCCTTTTAAATTTATATTTAAAAGCTATTTAAAACCGCGGAAGGGCGCCTTACGGCGCCCCTGATCTGAACGACGCTGAGAGCGACGCGCTGGAAGGTCATTATTATATGGCATTGTGAGTAAACGAAACTATAGCGCGCGTGGATATCACGCATACGGAGCCAAGCGGATTCGCGCGAGCGTCTAACGGCCAGTCAGGGTATTCGGCGCGTGAATCGTCCGCGGCGCTCGCCGGCGGAGCGCCTATATCGCACAGCAACCGCACAAGGTCATAGCTGACGCCGATCAAAACGCCTGTGAATCCGGAACCGGAAAGTCCGCCGCTTCCAGTGAATATCGTCACGGTTTGGCCTAGATAGCGAACCATATCATCGGTAAAATTTGAAATCCGAGCGTCCATTTCTTATCCTCCCAACAATCAGGTCTTTCGCCGAATTTTGCCGTCTGTAAGAGCCTGTTCAAGATCTCGCTTTCAGCGAGTTTTTCGCCGCGCGAGGAAACGAAAGCTGACTCGTGACGCCGCTACGCCAGGATTTTGGCGACGAAAAGCGGAGGGAAAACTGGCGCTTAGCCGTCGAATCAGGGCGCTAAACTGGCTTTAAGAAAATATTTTCGATTATATATAGTATGAGCGGACGTTTGATTGCGTTACCTGGCAAGAGTCTGTTCAAAATCTTCATTCCACGTCTTTTCGGCTTATTTTCCGCTATAATTTGTCAGCGCTGTTTGCGTATATTCTTTGAATGCGCCGCGTTCGCGTTCGACGAAAAAATGAGCGCGAAAATCCTTCAAAAGCGAGATATTGAACAGGCTCTAACGTTTGTCGTCATAATCGTCTAAAAAGCAGCGCTTTTTACCGTCGCGTTTATAGCCTATGATCGTTTCAAGGTTTACCATGTGGACGCTTTTAAATATGCAATTTTCGACGTTAGCGTGAGTTTTCTTCAGTGAACGTATAAGCCGCTTCACTTCAGCTCTCTTCGAACCGCCTTCGCCGCTTTCGACCTGACAATTTTCAATTAGCGGACACGCGCAGTTTATAAACTCCAAATTGTTATAATCGCGCCATGATATGATGTCGTCCTCGCGTACGCGGTACAACGGACGTATAAGCTCCATGCCGGGGAAATTTCGGCTATGCAGTTTGGGCATCATGGTTTGTATCTGCGCGCCGTAAAGCATCCCCATAAGGGTAGTCTCGATCACGTCGCTGAAATGATGTCCCAACGCTATCTTGCCGCAACCCATGTCCATGGCGTATTTGTAAAGATGGCCGCGCCGCATTCGCGCGCACATATAGCAAGGCGATCCGTCCATATTTTTCACTATGCCGTATATTTTAGAATTAAACAGCGTCGCCGGAACGCCCAACAGCTCGACGTTGGACAGTATTTTCCGTCTGACGGCTTCGCTGTAGCCCGGATCCATCACGATAAACGCAAGTTCGAACCTTTTTTCGCCGTGTTTTTGCAGTTCTTGCATAAGCTTGGCCAAAAGCGCCGAATCTTTGCCGCCGGACATGCATACGGCGATTTTGTCGCCCTCGTTCACCAGGTTATAATGCTTTACTCCGGTTATAAACGGATTCCATATCGTCTTCCGAAATTTTGTCTGTATGCCGCGCTCTATAAGCGCGCTTGGCGTGAATGTTCTGGCCATTTAATTTATCCCCGCATAGTCATTTATTTTGCGCTGTCTTCTTTACCGAAAGCTATGTCCTTAATGACTTCCCCCGCCAATATAAACCCCATAACGGGAGGCGTAAACGCGTTGCTGGCGGGTACGCTCCTTCTGTCAAGGCATGTCCTCATGACGCCTGGCGGACATACGCAGCCTTCGGAGCAACTGTTTGCGCCTTCCTCCAATGGCTTTGACGCAGGCTCTTTAGAATAAACCGTTTTAAGGCGCCGCACGCCGCGTTTGCGCAGCTCTTTGCGCATCACCTTCGCCATTGGGCATACGGAAGTTTCGTAAATGTCGGCTACTTCAAACGCTGACGGGTCGAGCTTGTTGGCGGCGCCCATAGCGCTTATTACAGGCGAGCCGCAAGCCAGCGCGCGCGTGACAAGCTCTATCTTAGCCGTTATAGTGTCCACGGCGTCTATTATATAGTCGTATACGGATAGATCCGCGTCGTCGGACACGCTTGGCAGATAAAACATTTTAAACGCGCCGACTTGCGCTTTCGGGTTAATGTCCAGAATGCGTTCTCGCATTACGTCCGCTTTGTATTTCCCGACTGTCCGGTGTGTGGCTATGATCTGTCTATTTATGTTCGTAAGACAAATTTTGTCATCGTCAAAGAGATCTATGGCGCCGACGCCGGTTCTCGCGAGCGCTTCAGCCGCGTAACCGCCGACGCCTCCTATGCCGAAGATCGCTACTTTGCTGGAAAAAAGCCTTTCCATAGCGTCGGCTCCAAATTGAAGCGCGGTTCTTGAAAATTGATCCGGCATATCCGTAATCCTTTCGCGTCATTTGGTCTCAGAGCCTGTTCAAGATCTCCATTTCGTGTCTTTTTGGCTTATCAGACCTGTCCCGAAACCTTACTTCGGCGTTAGCGCTCTTTGCGTATATTCTTCGAATACACGGAGTTCGCGCTTCTTCGTTTGGCGAAAAATCATAGCGAAAAATCCGCTTAAAGCGAGATTTTGAACAGGCTCTAAGTATATAATAGAGCCGCGTTCAAAGCAATATCCATTTTTACCATGAAAAATTATTATCAGCTCGGGCATAATAGACCGTATGGATGATATATTTCTTACGAGAAAGAGGGATTGACATGCGAATAATTTTATGCGGCTCGGCATGGCTTTTGTGCGCGGCGTTATGCTCGAAGTCGGTTTTGGCCTCAAACGTTGAAAAAACCGCGATTTTGGCCCCTGTTGAAGTGGACGTATATTCGGAAGAGGATTTTGATAAGATCAAGCCTAACGAAATCGGCCAGATAATGATTTTAATGTATCATGGGCTTGACGCTCACAGGCAGTCCGCGCCTTATATGCGCACGGTGGAAGGGTTTAAGTCCGACTTGAGCCAACTTTACGACGCTGGATTCAGCTCCATATCTATTGAAGATCTAGTGAATAATGACATAAAAACGCCAGCTGGACGCACTCCCGTAGTTATAACGTTCGACGACGGAATGCCGACCGCGTTTTCTTTGACTGAAAATGACGGAACCCTGGAGCCGGCGCATAATTGCGCCGTAGACATTATGAACCGTTTTTATGATGAGCATCCGGATTTTGGGCGTCACGCCGTTTTTTACGTATGCTTTGACGGGCGCGATCCGTTTAAAGGCGCGGGCAGTACGGAACAGAGATTCAAATATCTTATAGACCACGGTTATGAATTAGGCAATCACACTAAAAGCCACGCGCGTCTCGGCGATTTAAACGGCGACGGCGTCCAGAAAGAAATCGCGTCGCTTGATAAAACCGTTAATGAGATTATTTCCGGTTATAAAATACGCACTATAGCTTACCCTTACGGCGATGCGCCGTCGAAAGAGTATAAAAAGTACGCGCTGGAAGGAGAGCATGAAGGATATAAGTACAAGTATGACATAGCTTTGCGCGCGTCGTCCCGCGGTAAGTCGGCCACGCCTAACCACATTGACTATGACGCTTTAAACATGCCCCGCGTTCGAGGCACGAACACCGCGGACGGCGACCTTGGATGGAAGCTTAAAGAGTACGCTAAACATCCTGAGCTGCGTTATATATCGGACGGTAACCCTTACGTGATATCCGTGCCGATAGAATTCATAGGCAAAGTGAATAGAAGCAGCTTCAAGAACAGGATACTCAACGTATATATAACGGATGGGGAAAAAAACAAAAAATTTGAAAAATAGCCCTTAAAAGTCAAAGCGGCTATTGCGTTGTCGTAAAATTTAATTTAGAATTAGAACGGATGTTAGACTTTGCGGTTTCACCTCGAATATTTCGAGTATATGGCGTCGACCGCCGCAAATGGACGGGGTGTTCTATGAAAAATTACGATAATGACAAATATTTTAGCGTGAGACCGTCCAAAAAATCGTCTTTATATGGCGCCCGTTTAAAACGAAAACAGGGCGCGCTTCAAATGGATAAAATGGGTTATGTAAAAAAAAGCGCCGTCAAGATGGATGGCGTCCGTTCGGGCGATGTCCGTTCGGGCGATGTCCGTTCGGGCAATGTCCGTTCGGGCAATGTTTGGCCGGGTTCAGTCGGATCAAACAGAGCTGGATTAGCGAAATCGGGCGAATCCGCTCAAGGCGCGAAATCTGGCTCTGATAGGGCGATACGTCTTCCGGGCGTTTCGAAACGGCGCGCTCAGATTAATCCGCGCGCCGCGCGCGCTGTGAGAATAGCGGCGCTCGCGGTCATCATATTGTTTTCAATATGGTTTTTTACGCGCAAGAACGCTTTTGAAGTATATGTTGGCGACGCGGCTGTCGGGATTATCGCTAAGGACAACGACATAACGGAGCAAAGCTTACGTGATACGGCCATAGCCAAACTGGCGACGGAAGTCGGCGCGCAGGTGCGCGTGGATGAAATGGTGACGCTAAAGCCCATTCACGCGTCCGGCAAAAAAATATCCGAAGCCGAATATATTGTCGGAGAAATATATGACAAATGGCCATATCTGGTCGAAGCGGACGTTATAACCGTTGACGGCGTAGAGTTGGCCGCTCTCAAGGACGAAGAGGACGGCGCGGACGTTTTGCGGCGGCTCGCTGAACAATATGTGGCCAGCGACGCGGCGCTGATTGAGAAGGAGTTTGTCGAAAACGTCGAGGCCGTTCAAAAGTTTGTAAAGCCCAGCGTCTTGATAACGGCGGACGAAGCGTTCGAAGCCTTTAACAGAGGCGTGGAGTCGGAAATGGATTACGAAGTTAGGCAAGGCGATACGCTTTCTAAAATAGCCGCGCAAGCCGATATGACCGTTGATGAGATTTTGGACGTAAACGCCGATCTTAACCTGGTCGATAACCTTAACATAGGTCAAGTCATAACGCTTATTATTAAAAAGCCCATAGTTTCAGTAAAAACAGTTGAAGAAACGACACGGACAGACTTGGCCGCTAAAGAAACGGAAATACGAGGGAACACGCGACAGCCCGTCGGTTACTCCAAGGTCATACAGCAAGGCCGTGACGGACAAAAAGAAACGACTCTACATATTTCGAGGCTTGACGGCATAGAGGTAAGCAAGGAAATCGTAAGCGAACGGGTATTGGTGGAGCCTATAACGGAAGTAATTGAACGGGGCGCCGCATCGGGCGAGTGACTCAAAGAATTTGAGTTTTAAAGATTCGATGAAACTTTTTCTCGAAACAGTTTCGTCGAATCTTTAAAATAGCTTTCACGAAAAGAGCGCTTTCGCGTTTGGCGTAAAATGGAGATATTAAACAGGTTCTAAGATTGCTTGCCGTTACCGCGCCGCTTTTTAACGTAATAAATCTTTTGCGCGAAATGAATAAAATGCGCCGTCTGGAAATATATAACGGCGCATTTCTTATGTAATTGTTAAAAATCTGTTCAAAGTCTTATTTTTAGTAAAAAACCATTATAAAAAATCCGCCGAAAGCGAGACCTCAGACAGACTCTAAAACGGAGTCAAAATAATTCTTGATAATTATCGCACATTGGTTTTTCTATGCTTTCCTTAAATATTTAGATATCGACCGCTGATCAAGAGCCTGTTTAGACCGGAAAGAGGAGATCCTGCGTGACGGGAGAAAACGGAAGAATAGATTATGAGCGAAAACGTGAAATTATAGCTATCACCGTCGCGTTGACTCTTATGGTGATATATATACACGTGACAAGTGAAGCTGTGATGAAATATGACAAGGAGAGCGCGTTATACGCCATCGCGTTTTCGACGAATAAGTTATGCGGCTTCGTTGTACAGGGCTTTATCTTTATAAGCGCTCTAAAACATTTCGCGCATTCGCCGAGAGACTTCCTTTACGTTCGGTTTTTACGTCGTAAGTTCACGAAGATTATAACGCCGTACATCATATGGGTCATTATATATTATTTATATTTCATATCGATTCATTATTTTGAATTCAACGCGCTTCAATTGATTAAACACATATTTTTGGGCGATTTATCAGCGCCGTTCTATTTTGTCGTCATAATAACGCAGTTTTATGTTCTAACGCCTTTATGGCGGTTGATCGCAAAGGCCGGCGTCGTAAGCGTGGCCATCATCGTGGCGGCAAGCGGCGCCATTACGCTTTTGTCGCGTTCATACCTCACCGAATTTCCCTATAATGACAGGATATTCGTTTCATATGTTTTTTACTGGGTCGCGGGCGTGTTTTGCGGCGTTCACTATGACGGTTTTTTGCGGTTTGTCAGAAAATACGCGGGCGTATGCTTTTTGACATACGCCGTCGTAGCGTGCGCGCACGTGTGGTTATGTTACGCGCAAAGCAAGGGGCTTTACGCGTATAAATCGGCTGAAACGGGTCAGGCCGTTTTCGCTTCGGTTTCGATAGCGGCGCTGTACGCAGCCGCCGTTTTGACGCGCGTGGGGAAAAAGTCGGGACTTTTGACGCGGTTAGCCGACGCGTCGTATTATATATATCTAACGCATGTGTTGGCCATATTGATAACGGAGCGTTACGTTCGTTTAAGCGTATCAGGCGCGCTTGTCGCTAAGGCTCTGGTAGCGTTTACCGCGCCCGCGGCGTTGGGAATATTGTATCGCCGCGCCAAAGAGATTTTCCACACTCGCCTAAGACCGCGGACTTAAAACCGTTTATAGTTGAAGCTATTTACAAAAGTGAAAAACATGGTAAGACATAGGCATGTCATATCCAGTAAAAGTGAGAGAATACGCTATAGAAGCGGCGTGAAACGGACATAGCGAAGCGGAAGTAAACGAGATGTGTGGACTTGGGGTAAATACGTTGCGGGCATAGGAGAACCTTGAAGCGGAAACCGGGTCGCTGGAAAACAGACCGTTGAATCGCGGAGCGTATAAGATTGACCGTGAAAAATCGCTTGAGTATTACAAAGAAAATCCGTACAGTACGAATAAGGAAACCGCGGACGCCTTTAATTGCAGTGTTTCAGGAATCCGAAGCGCAAAAAAGGTTTTGAGCGTTACGCGTGAAAAAACACAATCCAGTATGTTGAGCGCGACGAGCGAAAACGAGAAGAATTCACATTGCCGAAATAGAAGCCCTGCCGGAAGACGGCGAATTATATTATTCTGATGAAAGCGCTTCGATGAATATTACTCTTGAGAATATG
>JAISER010000082.1 GCA_031263985.1 Clostridiales bacterium
GTTCCTCCCCGCTGATCACCGCGCGGATCGTCATTATCACGATCTCCAATAGGTTGTATTCTATTTTCCACGGCTGACGCGGATCTGTAATCTTCTCAAAGCGCTCCTTCATTGGCAAATCACCTCTTGTTATGATTTTACCACGTTATGTCAATTAGGCGGATTCTTTCATGCGTTTGCCGTGATAATTCGCCGCGACAAACGCGCGTATGGAAACGCCGCGAACCGCGAAAGAGTTCACGACGGGCTTTTCACGCGACCGGCCTTTTAAACCGAAGCGTCATAGTCGTTCCGTCGCCGATTCCGCTGTTCGCGTGAATTTCGCCGTTGTGAGCCTCCATAATGTCTTTCGCTATGGCCAGGCCGAGACCTGTCCCACCCATAGCGCGGCTGCGCGCTTTATCGACGCGGTAAAACCTCTCGAAAACGCGCTCCAGGTCCTCCTTCGGTATGCCTATTCCGAAATCTTTTATATATATCGTATAATATTCCGGCGTCGCTTCCGCCGATATAATGATCTCGCCGCCTTCGCGCCCATATTTCACGGCGTTGCTTATAACGTTCGTAAAGACTTGGTTTATGCGAGAAGCGTCGCCCAAGATCCAATAATCGGTTTCAGGGCTTTCAAATTTTACGCTCTGCTTTTTTTGCAGCGCAATCACAGAGTTTTGAGTTATGCTTCGCTTTAATATTGCGATTAAGTTCACGTCCTTAAACTCGAATTTAAACCGTTTGTTGTCAAAACGTGAAAGCTCCAGCAAATCTTCGGCCAGCAAAGCCATTCGGTCAGATTCAGACACTATTGTGGACAAAAAGCGCTCCGCGAGTCCGACGTCTTCAAACGCGCCGTCAAGCAGCGTTTCTGCGTAGCTTTTAATAGTGGTTATAGGCGTGCGTATCTCGTGAGATACGTTCGCGACGAATTCCTTGCGCATATTGTCCAATCTTTTAAGCTTGGTAATATCCTGCAAGACGACTATCATGCCGTCGGCGCCATCGTCTTTGTCGTCAAACGCCGAAAAACTCGCGCGGACGAACTTATCGCCGAGAGCCAAGGCGCCTTCTTTGATATCGCGCGGAATTTCGGCGTCCGCGTTAAGTCTGCTCATCATCTCGCCGAATGGAACGGCTTCTATGTCTTCAAAATCAAGAAGCTCCTTGCAGGCGACGTTGGCGTGCAGCAGAGCTCCCTGACCGTCATACGCCAAAACGCCGTCCGTCATATTTTGCAATATGACTTCCATTTTGTTCTTTTCGCTTCTCATGGCGGCCATAGCGATTTTAAGCTCTTCGCTCATATTGTTGAAGCTTTCGGTGAGCTGTCCTATTTCATCGGAGCCGTAAACCTGTATGCGCTGGTTAAGATTGCCTCCGGCTATTTCTTTAGCGGACTTCGTAAGCCTGGATATGGGCGCGGATATCGTTTTGGCGAACAGAAAGCCCAAAACCCCGGTAAGGAACAGCGCCAGCAGCGCGGTTATGAAAAACGTCGCGGCGATATCGGCCAGATTATCGGACAGAGGCTTAGCGTCAGTGCGGGTAAATATGATATAATTGGAGGAATCAGACTCTTTTACGACGGGCGCCGCCCAATTGAACCATTCATTGAACGTGCCGCCCGTACCCATGTCTTTGCCCAGAGATGATTTAGGCGCGCCGGTCATAGCTGATATTATAGCGTCATTACTAAACTGTTGAACCTCTACGTAAGGGTTTCTGGCTGCGTCTGTGGACGCGATCGTCTTCCCCTGCTCGTTTAGGATATATCCGTGCAAAAGCGACTCCTGCCTGCTTTGGCTGTCTATCGAGGCGGTCACTGTAGTCATGCCGCCTCCGACGAACATAGTCATCGCGTCGGAAAAATCGTTACGGTCATAACGTTGTACCACTTCCTCGCTTATGACGTCCGCGAAATTTTTCAGCGTATCAATATATCTTGTCGTTTCTTGAAGTTTTATGCGCATTACCATAAATGTTCCGCTTACGGTCATTACGAAAAAAACAAGTATTAAATACATTGCCACTAATTTCATATTTATGCTTTTCATGACGACGCTGGCCTTCCTTAAAATTCTAAAATGTGAACCGACTTTATTGTAGACCGGCAAGCCCTGCAAAGCAAGCGCAAAATTATACGCTCGCTTCATTATGATAAAATTCGGTTGACGGCGCGCTCGCATATATAGTATAAATATTATGGCGCGTTTCGGCGCCGCGTAAAAAAATGGACGAATTCGCTTTTTTATTGAAGCTTCTCCTCGAAATATATATAAACTAAAGCTCAACGTAAACAAAATATAACATACGGATGGAATATAGATTGAATAAACTGAGAAATCAAGGCGCTTGAGGAAAAAACGAGGTGAAAAGCCATGTATAAATTACTTGCTATGGATCTTGACGGCACTTTACTAAACGATAATGGCGAGTTTCCCGCCAAAAACAAGCTCGCTATAAAAGAGGCGATTGAGAGCGGCGTAAAGGCGTGCGTTTGCTCAGGCCGCTCTTATATGTCGCTGCTTCGCTTCGAGCGAGAGCTTGGTTTAGACTGCGAGCCAAATTACGGCGTATGCTTTAACGGCTCCATCGTATATAAAACGTGGAACCGCGACATTATATTGGATAGGCGCGTACGTAATGAAACGGCGGTTTCCATCGCGCGCCGCCTTAAGCGATTTGACGGCGACGTAGTGATGTATGTGAAAGACATGCTGTTTATCGAAGAGGAAACGGCGCGCTTAAAGGATTATGTGAACCGAAGCCGCGTTATAGCGACGGTTGTGAAGTCATTTGATGACATTAAAGACGATGTATCGAAAGTGCTTTTGAAAAGCGAGCCGGAGTCGCTTAGAACGGCGGCGGAATATATGGGCGAAGTGACGAAAGGCGAATGCAACCAGTTTTTTACAGAGCCGACTCTGCTGGAATATACCGCGCTGGACGCGACGAAGGGCGCGGCGCTCGCATTTTTGGCGGAGCGCGTCGGCATCGGCATGAATGAGGTAATAGCGGCGGGAGATCATAATAACGATGTGTCAATGATCGAAGCGGCGGGCATGGGCGTGGCGGTGGCGAACGCCATACCCGCGGCGAAGCGAGCGGCTAAATACATAACCAAAGCCGATAACAACGACGGCGCGATATATGAAATCGTTGATCGATTCATAAAAAAACTTTAGCGGCGCTATCAAAACATTCGCGTGGTAAAAGCGTTAAAACGGGGGCTGAGCATGTATTCATTTGACGAAACGGCGGAAGCGCTTGATGAGATAGCGCGAAGTCTTCCAGAGGAAATATATCGCGATTTAAACGGAGGAGTAAATTTAATTCTTGACGAAAAAGCCCATCCGTCGGGCGACGGCATGTTTATTCTGGGAGAATATCGCAGAGACTCTCATTTAGGACGGTTTATAAATATATACTACGGCTCGTTCATGCGGCTTTTCGCCGACTTGCCGCCTGATAAGCTGCGCGAACGTCTGAGAGAGACGCTTACGCACGAGTTTACGCATCATTTGGAGTCTATGGCGGGGGAGCGCGACCTTGAAATTGAGGACGCTATGAAGCTTAGGGATTATGCCATGAGGCGAGAGGCGATTAGAAAGAAAAATAGGGATTAAAACGCTTTTTTCATCCGAAAGCTTTCACGCGGTTTGAATAGCGGCTGTTCGCGTAACCGCCGACGTCAATTTCGCGGAAAACCAAAGCGCGAAATCGCTCAATGTCTTTTCAAAAACCTCGCTTCGCGAGGTTTTTGGCGAGGGGTTTTCAAAAGGGACAATGTCCCGAGGGTTTGGGGGACGGAGTCCCCCAAAGGTTTTACTAAAGGCCGGAATGGAGGTTATGATAATTGAATATTCTAACGCAAAAGCTCAAAGAAGTGTTGACTTCCGTTTTGCCGATAGTAATTCTAACGCTGGTTCTAGGCTTTACAATCGCGCCGCTTCCCGCGGTTAGCGTATTGCGTTTCGCGGCGGGCGCGTTGTTTGTGATCGCGGGGCTTACGATATTTTTGGTTGGAGTGGAAATAGGCGTGTACCATACGGGCCAGCATGTCGGCGCGGCGCTGTCCAGAACCAATAAAACGATTATATTGGTTACGGTCGGCGCAGCGGTAGGTTTTTTCATATCGGCGGCGGAACCGGACTTGCATATACTCGCAAGCGAAATATCTGACGTAACAGGCGGCGGTTTGCCTAAAAACCTCATCGTGGCGGTTGTTTCAGCGGGCATAGGCGGCTTTTTGTCTTTGGGCCTTATAAGGATAGTTTATAATTTGCCTTTATTCAAAATCTTGATAGGGATGTACGGGGTGATATTGCTCATCGCCGTTTTCGCTCCTCCCGCGTTTTTGGCGATCGCGTTTGACGCGGCCGGCGCGACGACGGGCGCGATAACCGTCCCGTTCGCGCTTGCGCTTTCCTTAGGCATTTCCTCGCTTAAAAAGGACAGTAAAGCGTCTGAAAAAGATAGCTTCGGTCTGGTCGGCATAATGTCGGCGGGAGCAGTCATATCGACTTTGTTAATGAGTCTGTTTTTGCGAAAACATGAGATCGTTGGCGCGATACCTGAAGCGGGGTCGTTTGAAGGCTCCATATTCACGCCGTTTTTGTCGGGGACGCGTACGTATGCGGTCGATGCCGTTTACGCGATCGCCCCGTTGTTCGTAATAACTGCGCTTTTTCAGATTTTTTCGCTGAAATTGCCCAAGAGGCAGTTTGTTCGCATACTAAAAGGCTTGCTTTATTCGTTTATCGGATATACGTTGTTCGCTACCGGCGTAAGCGCCGGTTTTATGGGCGTAGGCAGGGAGATTGGCGAAAGCGTGGCTCGCTTGGGGAATTTCGCCGTTATAGCGTCGGGTTTCGCGCTTGGCGTTATGACCATTTTGGCCGAACCCGCCGTGCATGTGCTTACGATGCAGATAGAGTCCGTCACAAGCGGATATATAATACGCAAAATAACGCTTTTGGCGCTTTCCATAGGCGTCGGGCTGGCCGTGGCTCTCGCTGTGTTAAGGATAGTCACGCCAAGCGTGCGGCTGTGGATGTATCTGCTCCCCGGCTATACGATAAGCATAGCGCTGAACTTCATCATACCGAAGTTATTCGTCGGCATAGCGTTCGACGCCGGAGGCGTGGCGACAGGCCCGATTACGGTGACGTTCGTGCTGGCGTTCACCCACGGCGTAGCCAGCGTCGCGGGTGGCGACGCGATAGACGCGGCGTTCGGCATGATTTCAATTGTGGCGCTGATCCCAGTTATAACGATGCAGATCTTGGGACTGATATTTAAAATAAGTTATAAGGAAACCGGCGGTGATAAGATTGCGTAGATACGGGTTAATACTTTGCATCGTGGACGACGGCCTTGGATCTAAGGCGCTTAAAATAGCTAAAAAACGCGGCGTTAAATTCGGAGCTGTGTTTTTGGGCGTCGGCACGGTTAAAAACAAGGCGCTCGAATTGCTCGGCGTCAACGAGTCAAAAAAAGAAGTGGCGATAATGGGAGCCGACATGCGCGACGCTATAGCCGCGCTGGACGCCGTAAGCGAAGAGATGGCGTTTCATAAGCCGCGCCACGGCATAGGCGTTTTATTCCATATGGCGGATTTCGCGCCACGCGGCGAAAACGAAATTTACGGAGGCGATGAAGTGGACAGGACAAGCGGCGTTTCCTATAACGCCATATTTACGATCGTAGATAAGGGCAAGGGCGAATCCGTCGTCGAT
Source organism: Clostridiales bacterium (assembly GCA_031263985.1). Taxonomy (GTDB): domain Bacteria; phylum Bacillota; class Clostridia; order Lachnospirales; family JAISER01; genus JAISER01. Next base: position 5,733 of record JAISER010000082.1, read on the forward strand.
TCCGCGTCTAAAGCCGGTTCGAAAGGCGCGACAATCATCAACGCGCGCGGCTCCGGCTTACACAAGACGAATATTTTATTCGCCATTGAAATAGAGCCGGAAAAGGAGATAGTGCTGATTATAGCCGACTCGCTTTTGACTAAGCCCATTTTGAAGGCCATCCGTGAAGACATGGGCATAGACGAAGAGGGAAAGGGCGTTATGTTCGTGCTCGACGTCAAAAGGGCTTACGGGCTGTACGGAAAATAAGGCTGAAAACGGCTTTTAACGCGGCCCCTAACGATCCTGAGCGAAAAAATTTAAAATTTTAAAAAATTTATGGAGACGGGACGCCCGCATAGCGCTATAATATGTTGTGGAGCGCGGCCTTCGGACGGGAGTCCCCTGAAAAGACAATGTTTCATTAATGACGCCGGCGACGGCTTAAACCGCCATCGGCGCCCGCGCGACTTAACCTTGCGGGGAAGAAAAGCGTTATTATTAAAAAGTTTACACTCTATTCACATTTTATTCAAATATTGAGTGTATACTTTCAATATATCGAATAGATTCCCTTGCTTAAGGAGGAACATAACATGGCGAATGACTATGATGATAATCAAAGCGAAAGCTTAAACGAGATTAATAGAATTCAAAGAGAGATAGACAGCATATTGAATTCGTCCGATTCGTTTCAAAATGCCGATACATATAAAACTGACGGCGAAACTATGGAAAGTTTCGTGACCGAAAAGGAATCGGCGGCGCCTGACGCGGAAGTCGGCTTGTCTCCAGATAGTCTCGGGGACGGTTCATTCGTTTTCGCGGAGCGTAAAAGCTATGAGGAGCGTTTAGGCGCGGACGGCGACGAACATGACGCGCCGCCGCTTTTGAACGACGCGTCGCGTTACGATGAGGATTTCGCGGCCGGATCCGTGGATCGGGCTGATCAGCCGGTTTTTTACAAAGAGTCCGTAAAAAAGGGGAAACCCAAAGGTTCAGGACGCCTTGTGGCGATTGTGGCGGCGGTGTGCGTCGTCGGCAGTTCTCTGGCTACGATCGGCGTGACCAAAACTCTAAGCGGAAACGGGGTCGCGACAAGGTCCTCGACGACCTACAACGCGCCGGCGACCGAAGCGGATGTTGAACAAGCCGCCAGCTTCGCGTTCGGAGACAGAAATACGGCGGTAATAGAAAAGAGCATTGAAAATGTTGATCTAAAATCGGTTTCCGATTTATTTGTGGAAATAGTGAACAAAGTGGAGCCTGCCGTCGTAAGCATAACGAGCATTACGGCTCCGGTCCAGTCGTTTTGGAATTTACCGATGGAGCGCGGACAGTCCTCCGGGTCGGGAGTTATATTCCACAAAGATGAAGATAAAGTATACATCGTTACGAATTATCACGTTATAGAAAACGCCACGGAAGTTGACGTTTCAATAGGTGAAAACGCGCCTATTTCGGCGCGGCTCGTCGGTTCGGACTCATACGCCGACTTGGCCGTCATATCCGTCGCGCTGGAAGATTTGCGAAAAGCCGGGATAGAAGATGTGGCTATGGCGGAGTTCGGCGATTCCGACCAGGTTAAAGTCGGTGAGATAGTGCTGGCCATAGGCAACGCTCTTGGAGAGGGCAACACGTCAACTATGGGCCTTATCAGCAAAAATGAGAAGGAAATCACGATACCAAGCTTGGACGGCAACGGCCAGACGAAGATGATGACGCTTAAGGTCATACAGACAAGCGCCGCTATAAATTTCGGTAACAGCGGAGGCGCTCTTATAGCTATGGACGGCAAAGTCGTCGGCATAAACACTGCTAAACTCTCTCCGGCGTCCGGCGTGGAAAACATGGGATACTGCATACCTTCAAACATTGTTAAAGACAAAATAGAAGAGTTTATGAACCGCTCGACGAAGCCGTTTCTAGGCATCATGGGCACGACTATAACTCAGGAAATTTCAAGAATGTATAACCTTCCGGAAGCGGGCGTGTTCGTAAACTCAATAGTCGAAGGGTCAAGCGCCGAAAAGGCCGGAATTCAGCGCACTGATATAATAACCAGTATAAACGGCTCGCCTATATTCACAATGGAGCAGCTTTCGCAGTTCATAGGAGAATTTAAAGTCGGCGACATCGTGACCATCAGCGTAGTGCGCGAAGGCGTAAAACCCGTTACAATAGAGGCTAAACTTGAGCAATACAACGATTCCAGCTTTTGACAGGACTGAGTTCGCCGGGAAACCGGTCGGACATTAAACATAGCGGAGACTTCAGTTCTCCTCTCACCGGCTCGTCGCGTTACCCCAAGGCGCGCAAGCCGGCCATACCCTCCTTTGTAGGAACGCCTGACGGCGTTCCATTTTTTTTGTCGTCAAACGTGAAAACCAGGGACATCATCCCTGGACATCATCCCTGGACATCGTCCGCGGACATCGTCCGCGGGCGCCGTCCGTAGAATCATTTATATGACTATCCAATCGTTTCATGAAGCCGCGCGAATGCGCGGAGCGGGGTCCGGGGTCGAAGACCCCGGCGGGGTTTGGGGCGGCGCCCCAAGGTCTTTATGACTTGTCCAGATGGTCATTTAAATTTATTAATAATTAAAAAATCGCTGTAAAACATGGCTTAAATTTGGTATAATTGATGCGATATAACAATGGCACTGAGAGGATGAATGGAATGTTATATTCGCCGACGGAAATAATGGAGAATTATACTTATTTAGGCAAAGAGAAAGCGGAGGCTTCCGCGCCCCGATTATTTGTTCTTGGCGTGATCGCGGGCTTTATTATAGCCATAAGCGCTTTTGTAAGCTCCGCGGCGGGACATACCATAGAGAATCCGTCGATCTCCCGCGTTATATGCGGAACGGTGTTCGCTATGGGCGTTGGCGTAACATTTATTACAGGCGCGGAGCTTTTTACCGGCGACTGCATGATGGTCATCGCCGCGCTGTCAAAAAAAACAGGCGTTTCAAACGTTTTGAGAACCTTAGCGATTGTATTTCTGGGCAATATCGCCGGCGGCGTATCGCTCGCGGCGGCGGTTGTCGTGAGCGGGCATATCGAAATGAACGATGGCGCGCTTGCGATTTATTCGGTAAAGATAGCGGCTGAAAAATGCGAAATGGGTTTCGGCTCCGCGTTCGCGCTTGGGTTTTTATGTAATATCCTTACCTGCGCAAGCGTTTTGTGCGGCCAGTCGGCGACAAATACCGCCGGAAAGATCGTCGGCTCATATATTCCCGTAATATTTTACATAATAGCAGGATTCGAAAACGCCGTAGCCAATATGTATTACATACCTGTCGGCATATTTGCCGCTATTAAAAACGCTGATCTTGCCGGCGCTGAGACGGAGGCGTTGAGTTGGGGCGGTTTTTTGGCCGCTAATATGGCGCCTGTCGCTTTGGGCAACATAGCGGGCGGCGCAGGCGTGGCGACGCTTTTATGGGTTTGCCGCGACAATGCGAAAACGCGCGAACCGCGCTGTCAGCCTACTTTAAAAGCGTAAAAAACGGCTTATTAAACGCCGCCGGTACAGGATGAGTCGCGAAAAACAAATAAAAGCGAGATCTTAAACAGGCTTTAAGAAAGAGGATATGCGTATGAATATTGATGAGTCGCTCAAAAAGAAAGAATTAACGGGATTCGTTAAGTTTTTAGGCATCAAAATAACGCGCGCTGAACCCGGATACTCCGAATGTGAGGCTAAGATTGATCAAAACGTTCTAAATCCATCGGGAACGGCGCACGGCGGATTCACGATGACGCTTATGGATACGGCGGCGGGCGTGTGCGGCGTTACCCGAGGGCGCTATATAACGACTGCCAACGCCAACGTAGCGTTTCTGAACCCGGTTAGATCTGAGGCGACTAAAATAACGGCGATGGCCAAAGAGATAAAAACCGGATGGCGTCTTCAAATAATTGATGTTGACGTATATGACGACACCGGCGTTCATGTCGCCAAAGGGACGTTCACTTTTTACAGACTGGCGGAAATAGAAGGCTTTGAGATAGGAAATCTGACGTCCTGACCGGTATGAATATGAAAAACACATGAACTTTGACGATGCTTAGCTGTCTTGATGAACATACGTTCAGAATAGCGCCATAAGCTTCCAAATGGTAAATAAAACGACATTCGGAATTATTGACGCGCAAAACGTTTGAGACTTTGACGCCGCTGAAGAAAAAGGCTATGACGCTGGTAAAAAAACATCCGAAATCACGCCATATAGTTGATTACTGACAAACAAGGCGTCATTGAGATGATAACGCTCAGTTCAGATAATTTTCCGTCCATGAAAAAATCCTTATTGACGGAGGATACTCGGGAAAAAATTTCTCTAACGCGATAAAAGACATATGCGGCGCCGGCGTTGAGGTTGTTAAGCGCGACAAATTGCATACTTTCGCCGTAACGCCAAAGCGTCGTCTTGGCGGAACCAACCTTCGGTTGGCTGAATAAGCCCGCCGGTTTGGGAAAAACCTCGAACGCAAATTTTATAATTTTCGCCAAATACTTATTTTGACTTTAACCGCCATTTTATTTAGAAAGATTTTGAACAGACTTTAAGAGCCTGTTTAAGATCTCCATTTCGCCTCTTTTCGGCTGATTTTCCGCCGCGCTTTGTCAGCGCTCTTCGCGTATATTCTTCGAAGACGCGGCTTTCGCGGTTGACGAAAAATCATCACAAAAAAATTTGCTAAAAGCGAGATCTTGAACAGGCTCTAAGAGAGTTCTAAAAATTATATGACTATCCAATCGTTTCATTAAGCCGCGCGAACGCGCGGCGCGGGATCCGGGGTCGAAAACCCCGGCGAGGTTTGGGGCGGAGCCTCAATGTCTTCATGACTTGTCTGGATAGTCATCAAAGATTATATCGCGCTATGGTTTTTTGTAGAAAATCTTCTTTTCGTCTAAATATTCCTCCACACAGCGTAAAGCCTCGCCAAACCGTTGAAAATGCACGATTTCCCTTTCTCTTAAGAATATAATCGGATCAGCCACGTCCGGGTCATCGGTCAAATCTAAGATATATTCATATGTGGACCTGGCTTTTTGCTCAGCGGCCATATCTTCATACAAATCAGTAACGGGGTCGCCTTTCGACTGTATGCCCGCCGCTGACCACGGAACCCCTTCCGGACCTTGCGGGAACACGCCTAATCCATGATTGACATAGCTGGCATCCATTCCCGCCGCGCGCATCTGCTCCGGCGTGGCGTTTTCCGTGAGCTGATGCACAATTACGCCTATCATTTCAAGATGAGCCAGTTCCTCCGTACCTATATCCGTCAAAAGCCCCTTCGCCTCCGGCGTGACCATCGTAAAACGCTGACTCAAATAGCGTAACGCGGCTCCAAGCTCGCCATCCGCGCCGCCGTACTGCGCTATTATTATTTTGGCTAACGCCGGGTTAGACTTTTTTATTTTAATGGGATACTCAAGCTTTTTTTCAAAAACCCACATGTCCGCCGCTCCTCCCGCAAATTCTGAGATTGTACCGCTCTTCCCACGGCCACGGATCATCTACCCAGCGCCAATGATCGTCTTGCGTTATCTCCCCGCGAGAACTTAACGGACCATAACATCTTTCATATCTATCGCGCGCCTTTTTGCCTTCCGCCAATATTGTTTTATAATTTTCTATAGCGCTCGCGTCATCCGGATGCGTGTCTAAATATAATTGCAAATCCGTCGCCATAAAATCTAAAATTGTGACTTGACGAAGCCACTCATCTCTATCCACTCCGCGTTCCCTCCCATCATTAATTAACGTTAGCATAGACACGAAGGTTTCCTAACCCTGCTCCGCTTGTCATAAGGCTTGTCAAGTTCAGGAAAAATCGTCCCTCTGCAGATTCCGTCCTCCGGTGAGTACAGCATGCGTATCCTTTGATAAGGTACATACGCTCTGGCCAAATCGAAACAATCGTCAAATTTTTTCAAAGCGTCTTTGCAATGATCGTCGCAACCTTGCGGCGGCGTTGACCAAGCGCAACTATTTTCAAACATTTAAACTTCACCTCCCAACAGCGTATTTTTTATTTTCAGTGTATTCATGTACATTTTTTTTGTTACAGGACAACTAATCTTGTACGAGCTAATTTTGCAAATTTAATATCATTCTGTTATAATTACAACTTGGCGTCAAACGCAATTAAAAAGCCGACGTTAATTATGTATGTAATTCGGGAGGAAACCGCGTGAAAGTCATTTTTCTGGAAGACGTAAGAGGAGTCGGCAAAAAAGGGCAGCTTCTGGACGTGAGCGATGGCCACGCAAGGAACTATCTTTTGCCGAAAAAACTAGCCGTGGAAGCGACGAAGTCAAATTTAAACGAGTTGGCGGCCAAAGAAAGAGCGGCTGAGACAAAAAACAAGCGCGAGTTGGAAAAAGCGCTGAAAATCGCCGAAAGTTTTAAAGATAAAGTCCTTGTGATATCCGTAAAATCGGGAGAAAAAGGCAAGCTGTACGGATCTGTCACGAACAAAGAGATAGCCGCCGCGATTTTGGAACAAATCGGAGTCAATATAGACAAAAAGAAGATAACTTTGAGCGAGACCATTAAATCGACAGGTGAAAAACAAGCCTTCGTGAAAGTGCATTCTGAAGTGACTGTCGAAATTACAATAGATGTTCGCGGCGTTGAATCATAAGGGAAGGACCTGTTGAGCGCGGGCCTTTCTTTTTATGAGACGCGGCGAAATTAACGGGATTTTACGGAAGCGCTAAAGGGGATTAAAATGTGAACGTTCAAATTCCGCCGAATGATAACGAAGCCGAAATGGCCGTTCTAAGCTCCATGCTCTTTGACAAAGACGCGGTAATCACGGCGCGCGAAACGCTTCAGCCGGATGATTTTTACAATCCGTCAAACGCCGCCATATACGAAGCCATGATGGATCTTTTCGCCGCGAACACGCCTGTGGACGCGGTCACTCTCAAAGGCAAAATGGCGGAAAAAGGCGCGCTTGAACGGGTAGGCGGCCTTGAGTATATAGCGGCTTTGGCGGCGGGATATTTCACTTCCGCCAACGCCGCTTATTACGCTAAGATCATCGAACGAAAATCCGTACTGCGAAAGCTTATAAAAGCGTCGTCTGAAATTTCGGCCAAAAGCTTCGAAGGGCGTGACGAGGTCGAAACCATACTGGATCACGCTGAAAAATTGATTTTTGATATAGCCCAAAGCAGGCGTTCGCAAAACGTCACGTCTATAAATGACGCGCTTGTGGACGCCGTAAGCGCCATAGAGCGCGTATATTTGTCTAAAGAGAGGATAACCGGCATCGAGACAGGGTTCGCGGATTTAGACTATAAAACCGCCGGGCTTCAACCGTCCGATCTTGTGCTTATAGCCGCCAGGCCGTCTATGGGCAAAACGGCTTTCGCGCTCAATATAGCGCAGCATGTCGCTGTGCGGAAGCGGAAATCCGTCGTTATATTCAGTCTGGAAATGTCCGCGGAACAGCTTGTGAACAGGATGCTATGCTCTGAAGCTCACGTTGACGCGCAAAAGGTCAAAACGGGCGATCTGTCGGATTCGGATTGGAAACTGATCGTGGACTCCATAGGGCCTCTTTCAAAGGCGCGCATCTACATAGACGATACGCCGGCGGCGGATATAACGGAGATAAGGGCTAAATGCCGAAGGATAAAAATTGAGAATGGGCTTGACCTTGTTATAATAGACTATTTACAGCTTATGTCCGGTCGGAGCAAGGCTGAATCGCGCCAACAGGAAATTTCTGAAATATCGCGCTCGCTTAAGGCTCTCGCCAGGGAACTGCGCGCGCCTGTCGTCGCGTTGTCGCAGCTTAGCAGGGCGTGCGAAACGCGGGCCGACCATAGACCCATGCTTTCAGATTTGCGCGAGTCCGGCGCTATAGAGCAAGACGCGGATGTGGTCGCTTTTTTATATCGTGACAAATATTATAACCCGGACACGGAGCTTGGCGATTTAACCGAACTTATAATAGCTAAACAGCGCAACGGACCGACGGGAGCCGTACATTTGATGTGGATTGATAAATGTACGCGATTTGAAAGCGTGGAGCGACGGCCGTTCAATTGATATTTATGGACAGCGACCAAGAACCTGTTTAAGATCTCGATTTTGATGGATTTTCGCGATGATTTTTCGCCAAGCCCAAAATTTTTCAATGGGGCTATATTCGGGCGAATATCTCTTTCACCGTCAAAAGAAGCCCGCTTTATCCGATGGCGAATGAAGCGTTGTCCTTCATACCGTAATAAACAAGCGGCGACAACGCCTATTCGCTTGAACTTAGAAGCCGTATTCAATAAAAGCAATAAAAGCGTTATAATCAACAAAGGGTGAAGGAATCTGGGATATAGCACGGATTTAAGAGATAAACAATGGGAAATGATAGAGCCAATATTTAAAAACGACAAAGGACAGCGTTTGTCAGAGCGTTCAAAACGAGATTTGATTAACGCC
>JAISER010000020.1 GCA_031263985.1 Clostridiales bacterium
ATCCTTTTCTTTTTGGACTGGGACGGAGCTTATGGAGAAGAGCTGGAATATTACGACTTCGAATCCACTAAAACATCTTACTCATCCTTAGGCGGCGGCAGTTCCACCACGGTCGTTTCAGGACGCGGCTATTTTCATCGCTCTATACCGCTTTCCTCAAGGCTTATTATATCATCGGACAGCGGATCCACTTGCAGCTTTCGCGTCAGAACGGTGAAAAACGGGGTCGTCAGCGAATGGAGCGCTCCTAAAATTTTGAATTAAAATATATTCAACGCCCATTCGCTTTCGCGAAATTGAGGCCGCATTAGCGAATGGGCCTCTAGTCTTCCCAATGATTCGCGATAGACCTCGTCGAAATTAGTATATTTTCACCGCTTTATATTTCGACGCGTCTTTGGCGAACGTGTATTTAGCCTTCGCTTTCGCAAGCTGGGAATCGCTCGTCGTGTCCACTACCCGCCATTCCCCGTCAGTGTAAACCTCGCTCCACGCGTGATATTGCTTTACGTTCGGCGCGTAACCGAACACCATGCGCGTAGGCACGCCCTGCTGGCGCAAGGCTCCGCTGAAAAGCGACGAGTAGTCGTAGCATATGCCTTTTTTCACTTTGAACGTATCGTCTATTACAGGCACATAGTCCGTTTGGACTTTTTTCGCCTTATCGAAATCGTAGCTGTAGCCCTTTACGATGTCTTCATATATGGCGTTTATCTTGTCAACGCCCGTCACGCCGTCCGCCAGTTTGTCAAAATAGGGTATGGCCGATTTGCTTGAAGCGAAGTCTATCACGGATATTGACGATGTATAAAGCGCCATCTCATCGATGTCCGCGACCGAAACCGATTTTGACCCAAGCGGCCTATAGCTGTTCCCCGACACGTTTTCCATAACGGATATTACATAATTCCCCGCGCCCATTTGAAGCGGGTAGTTGTTTTTATCGGCGTTTTTTAATGCATAAATGTACTTGTCTCCTGATTTTTCAACGACTACTTTAATGCCTTTAGATAAATCCCCGCTATATTGAACGCTCACGACTCCTTTAGACGCTTTGGAAACGTCTATGTTGGCGCTAGCGAATAGAGATCGCGCTGGAATCAGCGTAAACAAAGCGCTTAACATTAAAATTCTTATAATGGTTTTACCCATTTCATTCACCCCCTGAAGTTCTCGTATCCTGGCGGCGGCGCGGAACCGTCCCACAATTCAACGTTTTTCTTAGTTCCTACAAAAGTTTGCCATTGGCGCCATTCCGTTATTTCATAGCGCGTTCCGGAAGACATGCCGATCGATGTAGCTATTTCAACATCTATGTGAGAATTTTCATCGTCGTCCGACGCAAAGCTGTTTCTTACTTTCACAATATTATCTTTTTCTACGCTTATATCGGAATCCTTCCACTTTGAGTCGGAGAAACTTACTTTAATGTAATCGGCGTAAGCGATCGTTTTGTCGCCGCCCTCTTGACTCTCGGCTTTCTCCGCGCAATCGGCCAATATTTGGTCTAGTTCGACTAAATATTCTTCGGCTTTGTCCTCAATTTCATAATATGCCGCGATCCATTCGGCGTTCCTTACCGCCAGCCTCAAGTTCGAAAGCGCGGAAGTTATGGAAAAAGCGCCAAGCGTGACCAGCGCGATCATCATAAACACGACAAGCACGGAAGCGGCGCCGTCCTCTTTTTTAATAAGCGCCATCAGCATCCAGATATTCGCCGCCTTTCATCAGTAAAAATTTATAGAAATTAAACTGTCCGCCCAAAATATTTCTCCGCGTCTAACCTTATAATCTCGCTTATCGCCGGAAAACGATTATAGTCGATGACCGCAGCCGATATTGAATACAGCCCGTCAGTTTCTTTTCTATCCACTTTCACGGAAAGCATAAATTTCAATTCTTTCGGCGGATCCGTATCGTTCCGCAAATCGACCAACGTCTCGTTAAAAGATTCGTCATAGCCTTTAAGTATTATTATCTGTCCGTCGTCACCTGAATTTACCAGGCCCGACCTAAAGAAATCCTCTCTAGCGTAATCATTCGGCGCTTTTTGCTTTTTAAACAGCTCGACGGCGCTCACGGCCAGCGACCCGCCCAAATCCGTGGCGCGCGACCTCGCGTTCAAATCAGCGGAAACTATGAACATTTCAAGTATGAACCCGCTCACGAACGCTATAGCCGCTATCGATATTACAGCCTCCAGAAGGGTAAACCCCTCTTCGCCGCTTAAACGCCGCTTTACCGACATCTTCGCCATAACAAACCTCCTGAAGCGCCCTAAAAAGCGCCTCTATTCCATATCGACAAAGACCTGATACTGAACTTAGTCTGGACCACAGCCATCCGAACGGTCTTTTTTTCGCGCCTAACCTAACGCGAAAAATCCTCACACGGTTTGGCTCCGTTTCAAACTGAGTTCAGTATAATCTACATATGATTCTTTCGCTGAAATTTGATAAGCTCTTAACATTCGCAATATTAATATCGGTGCCGACGTTCTTAACGTTAATATTAAAACAGGACTTTCCTGATATTTCCTTAACGCGCGTTTTTACGTAATCTTCCGCGCGTTTACAGACGCCCCTAACCCGTTCCCGGCATATGACGCCTCGCTGAACGCAGTCCTCATTCCCAAAAGCCTCCGACATTGAGCGCCATAAATTCCTTTTAATTCCATATTATAACCGCTAGCGCCGTTTAAAAGGACATGCCCTTATAATCGCGCCTAATCGACAATAGCCGATTTCCACGCGAAAATCTCATTAGCTCGGTCTCACTCACGCTCACGGCGCCCCCAGCCCGCTTCTTACGTATATCTCACTTGTTATTTCGCGCGTTTCGCCTCCGCAATCGTAACTTACCGCGCTGATGACCATTCCGTCTTCACGCGCGCGCGCGTCAAACCCTTTTACGGAAGCTACCCTTGAATACATCCCCGGCTCATTCAACGGTTCCTGACCTTCGTCCACTATGAATTCCCTTAGCTCGCCGTCTGACCATAGAATCCACCTGTCAAGCGTTTCCAAACCTCCGCCGCCTTTAATTAAGATGGCGTTCCCATATTCCTTCGTAGGTACGATTACAACCGCGCCCTTCCGGTCATTTTGGCGCAAACGCACGCTAACGTACGATGACGCGACGCGCGCCTCGGACTGCGCGTTTTTTTCTTCGATAATCTTGCGCTGGGCCGAACTGCCGGCCAATATGAGCGTATATATCGTGGCTCCAAAAAGAATCATCACGACCATCACCATTGTCAGCTCTATAAGCGACTCTCCGCTTTCGTCATATAACAACCGTTTTATATCCACGTATACGCTCCCTTTAGTCCAACGGAATCACGGCGACTACCGGCATGTACGTCGCCCACGTCAACTCATAGTAATACTCGTATTCTTCATTATTGAACAACACCCCGTATTTAGACAAATAACGTATGTCATTCGGATACGCGCCCTCCAGCGCGTAGCACTGTATAAGCGCTCTGTCTATAATCTCTTTTATTTTTTCGCTTTGCGACTCATGGTCGCGCTCCGCTATCATAACCATGCCGAAAAAAGCCCACCCGATTACAACCGCGATTACAAGCGTAAAAAATATTTGAGCGGCCGCCCTTAAATCAAAATCGCGAATCAAGTGAATCCTCCCGTCAAATCGTTATCCCACGGCGTTCATTATGTTTATCATAGGCAGCATTACCGTCAATAGTATCACGCCGACGACAACGGATAGAATTATTATCAAAATAGGCTCTATCATGCCGGTAACGCGCTCTATCGCTTCATAAACCTCTTCGTCAAATATCCCGGCGCTTCTGGCGAGCATGTCATCCAACCGCCCGGTTTTTTGGCCGACCATCACCATCTTTAAAAACAACGGAGGAAAAACGCCGACGCTCTTAAGCGCGTCGGACAACTGTTCGCCGGCTCGTACGTTTTCCGTAACGCTTTTAAATCGTTTTTCAACGCGTTTATTCGTCAGCAAGGGCGCCGCGTCCTCAACGGCGTTCACAAGCTGCACTCCGCTTTTCAACAGTATGGCCAAGCTTCGCGCTACCGTACTGGTCGCCGAACGTGAAGCGATATATCTTATGCCCGGCGTTCTGAGCTTGAGCGAGTCCCACCATAGCTTGCCTGATTCCGTATTTTTATAATACATAAACAGCGCGACGATAACTAACAAAACGAACAGTATGACCACAATATAGTCAGTCGCTATTTGGCTAAAATTTATCATGAACGTTGTGATCAGCGGCATCTCACCGCCCATATTGGAAAGAAGTTCATCAAATATGGGCAAAACTTTTAATACCAAAAGCGCCAGTATGCATAGCATTAACGCCGCCAAAACAGCCGGATACGCGACAGCCGAACGCATTTTTTTACGTATTCCCTCTTCTTTTTGAAAATAATCGGCCAAACGCTCGTACACGCTGTCTAATGTTCCGCTTTCTTCTCCTATAAGCGTCATATTCACAAAATATCGGCCGAAAACATGCTCATACATGTTTACGCAGTCCGAAAATTTATAACCTTTTCTCATCAGCTCGCTTATCTCGCGCAGGCATATCTTAAGCTGCTTATTCTCCGCCTGCTCCGCCAATATCATGACGCCTTCCATCAACGTTATGCTGGAAAAGAACATAACGCTCATTTGCCTGCAAAATATGGAAAGATCCCTTGAGCTTACAATTCCGCGGCCACCTTTAACGAACGACGTTTTCGACTCAAATATCTCAAATCCGCTTATTCCGCCATTGATAAGAAACCGGCGCAATTCTTCCTTTGAAGACGCGTTACGACCTCCGGTCGCCTTGTGACCTGAATCATGGAAGCCGTAGTAAACAAACGTCGCCATAAGCAGCCCTCCGATATATTACGATATTACGCTTAGCTTAACGCCACGAACGCGCAAAAGCGCGCTTCAAGCGTCATGTTTTAACGCGTTCGATGTCCGCGCCGCCGCTTCCAAAGCGGTCGGGCGCCCATGAACATCCAGTAGTCTATACTGAAATTACGTATACGCCCGCATCCTGACGAACTGTTGAAACGCCTGCTGATCCTGCGCCCGCGTCTCAGCTTCCTCAAACGTTATAACGCCGTAATTGGCCATTTTCGCAAGCTCCGCTTCCATCAGCGCCATGCCGCTCTCCTTGCCCGTCTGTATAACGCTGTTAATCTGGTAGTGCTTACCCTCACGCACCATATTGCGTATAGCGGAGTTAGTGAACATAAGTTCCGTCGCGAGAGCCATGCCGGTTCCATCCGCGCGCGGTATAAGCTGCTGCGATATTATTCCGTCTAAAACAGTCGCCAGCTGATTACGTATCTGTTCGCGCTGGTTGGCCTCGAAGGCGTCTATTATCCTGTCAACGCTCTTAGCCGCGCCTACCGTGTGCAGCGTGGAAAACACCAGATGTCCGGTTTCGGCCGCCGTCATAGCTATAATTATTGTCTCAGGATCTCGCATTTCTCCCACCATGATCACGTCCGGGTCTTCGCGCAAAGACGAACGCAGCGCGGACGCGAAGCTGTCAGCGTCTTCCCCTATCTCTCTTTGGGTTATCAGACTTTTTTTATGCCTGTGCAAATACTCTATCGGGTCTTCAATCGTCAATATATGGTAGTCGTAATGCTCGTTTATAACGTCTATAAGGCTCGCCAGCGTAGTCGATTTCCCGCTTCCCGTCACACCCGTCGCAAGATACAGCCCGCTCGGTTTAGTCGTGAACCTGAGCGCCGCCTCCGGCAACCCCAGCGCTTCAAACTTGGGAACCTCGAACGGCAGCGTCCTTATCGCTATCGCGTACGTGCCGCGCTGAGAATATATGTTGGCTCTGAACCGTCCTATGCCTGGCTTTGAAAACGAGAAATCAACCACGCGGTTGCGCTCGAGCAGTTCTCTTCTTCTGTCATCTAAAATGCTGTCGTTTATGTCATTTATAACTCCTGGCTTTAACGCGTCATAATCCGGCAGCGGTCTGAGTTTGCCGTTTACCCTGGCCAAAGGAGGGCTTCCCGGGCAAAAATGCAAATCGGTCGCGCTGTCATCTCGCGCCATTTTAAGCATCCCATCGAAAAAATCTAATTCCATCAGCGTCAACTCGATTCATAATATAATACGACTGTCTAATCGATTCATGAAGCCGCGCGAACGCGCGGCGTGGGGCCCGGGGTCGAAGACCCCGGCGAGGTTTGGGGCGGAGCCCCAAGGTCTTCATGACTTGTTTGGATAGTCATCTAATATAAAGATATTAATCTCATACTATTTTTGTCAAAATGTCTCGTATTATACAAAAAATAAAATACAAACTTTCGCTTCCTTCTCCGTCCGACGGATAAAAAAATAATTTGCGCGAAATATAGTGACAAAGCATCTTGTTTATTGTATACTGTTTCAAACGTGGGTTTATACTGAAATTCAGCGTTAAACAAGTTTGGCCCGTTGGTCAAGTGGTCAAGACGCGGCCCTCTCACGGCTGAAACAGGGGTTCGACTCCCCTACGGGTCATTTTTACCGTTTACCTTTTAGAGCCTGTTTAAGATCTCCATTTTACGTCTTTTCGGCTTATTAGACCTGCCCCAAAACCTGACTCCGGCGTCCGCGCGGCGGATTTTCCGCAATGCGGCGTCAGCGCGTTTGGCGAAAAATCATCACAAAAAATGCGCTGAAGACGAGATCTTGAACAGGATCTTAGGCTTTTCTAACTTTAAATAATAATGAAGGAGTCTCTGTAATTATGGAAAATAAAGACGAAAATAAATTTGGCGCGGACAAAACTTGCGATTGCGGAAACTGTGAAAGCTGCGGCTGCGGCGGCGACGAGTTTGACGACGAAGAAGTCGAAACTATTACGTTACTTGACGACGACGGCGAAGAACGCGAATTTGGCGTAATAGGCGCGTTTGACGCCGAAGGAAAAGAGTATCTCGCCGTTTATCCGCTTGACTCGGAAGATATTGACGAAGACGATGAGGAGATCGAAATTACATTTTATCGTTTTACCCAAGATAACGATGAAATCACGGTAAGCCCCATTGACGACGAAGAAGAATATCAAATCGCGAGCGAAGCCTTTTTCGAGTTTTACGGCGACGACGATGAATCGGACTTTCTTGACGAAGATGAGTTTGAGGACGATGAAGACGATGAAGACGAGTAATTGTCTTTCCGTAGACAAAGCGGCGGCGTTTGTCGCCGCTGTTTTTATTATTTGAAATAAGGAGCGCTGACAATGAAATCATTGACCGACAGCTATAAACTGTCTAATGGCGTGGAAATTCCTTGCGTAGGCTTCGGAACATGGCAGACCCCAAACGGCGACGTCGCCGTTTCTTCCGTTCTCTCCGCCATTGAAGCGGGCTATCGCCACATCGATACGGCGCAGGGCTACGGCAACGAGGAAAGCGTCGGCATAGCGGCGAAAAAAAGCGGCGTTGACCGAAAAGAGCTTTTCATTACCTCAAAGCTGGACAACAGCGAACACGGCTATGAAAAGACGCTCGCCGCCTTTGAGCGAACGATGAAAAATCTGGATATGGAATATATCGATCTGTTTCTAATCCACTGGCCGAACCCGATAGCGTTCCGCGACAGTTGGCGGGAAGCGAACGCCAGTTCCTGGAAAGCTTTTGAGGAACTGCATAAAACCGGTCGCATACGAGCCATCGGCGTCAGCAACTTTCACCCACGCCATATCAAGGCATTGATGGAAACCGCCATAATAGCTCCAACGGTGAATCAAATCAGATTATGCCCCGGCGATACGCAAGACGAAGTCGTTGATTACTGCCGTTCCCAGAACATCTTGCTGGAGGCGTACAGCCCGCTTGGCTCCGGCAAGATATTCGACGTGCCGGAAATGCGCGCGCTGGCTGAAAAATACGGGAAATCCGTCGCTCAAATCTGCGTTCGCTGGAGTTTGCAAAGAGGGTATCTGCCTCTTCCAAAGTCGGTTACTCCCGCGAGAATCAAAGAGAACGCGGAAGTATTCGATTTTGAGCTAGAAGAGGCTGACGCGCGATTGATAGCCGATTTAAAAGGCTGCGTCGGCTATTCGTATAATCCTGATAAAACGCCGTTTTAATCAATGGAGGTGATTATTAATTGGATGTCACAAGCTTCACGATAGACCATAATACGCTTAAAAGAGGCGTTTACGTCTCAAGAGCGGACGCGGTCGGCGGCGATTTCGTGACTACGTTCGACATACGCATGAAAGAGCCTAACAGAGAACCCGCGATAAGCACGGCGGCCATACATACGTTGGAACATCTGCTTGCCGTCTATCTGCGCGGCGACGCCGTTTGGGCCGATAAAACGGTCTATATCGGGCCTATGGGGTGTCGAACCGGATTCTACTTCATATTTAAAGGCGAGCTGTCCGCCAAAGATGTCATGGACCCGGTCATCAAAGCGTTTGAATACGCCGCCGGGTTCGAAGGCGACGTGCCGGCGGCGGCCTCCGAAATGTGCGGCAATTATCTCGACCATAACCTGTCTATGGCCAAATGGGAAAGCAAGAAATATTTAGACGTATTATATAAAATATAAGAGCCTGTTTAATATCTCCATTTTAGCGGTTTCGCAAAGAAAAACGGGTTCGCCCAAATTTTTGGCGAACCCGTTTTTCTTTTTTCGCGCCATGCCATGATCAGCTCGATATATAAGCCATGACATCGCCCCAAACCGCTTCCGTCTCAAGCGCTCGTTTCCAGAACGCCACGCCCGCCACGCCGTACCTGTCGGCGAGATTAAGCTTTTCATTTACAGAGCGTTCGTCTTCCAGCCATACCTTTTTGACGACTTCCCGCCCATCCTCTTCCGTCACGAATTCCGCGTAAAAACAACCGATATCCGGCATCCATGTAAATTCCGCGCCATTTTTTATAAAATAATCGTACGCTGACTTCATTCCGCGATCTTCCTTTTTAAAATGAACCTGCCCTTTTTCCTGCCATTCCGTCCAAATTCGCACATAAAACGGTACGCCGAGCAATATCTTCTCTTTCGGAACGCCTTCGCTCAAAGTTTCAGCGATTCCGTTTTCCACAAACCCAAGCGAAGCGACCGGGCCGCTATTTTCAGAGTGAGAGCTATGTTCGTCGTAAGCCATCACGCAAATGTAGTCCACCGTCTTGGCGATGTTTTCGCGATCCATATATTTTGTAAAAACAGGCACGTACATGTCAATGGACAGTATAACGCCCTGCCTGTTTAAAAACGGTCTCAATTCCCGCAAGAACTGCAAATAATACTCCGCGTCGCTCTCCGTTACGTTTTCAAAATCCAGGTTAATCCCGTCAAGACTGTACATCGATGAAAACGCCAGAAGCTGTTTTATGGTTTTTTCGCGATTTTCGGGGTTCGTAAGTATAGCGCGGCTTATTTCCGATCCCCAATAATTGTCGGTAAAATCGCGAAGCATGGCCCATACCTGACGCCCATTCGCGTGCGCCGCCTGAACGTAAGCCGCGTCGCCTATATTTACAATGTCCGCTTCAGAGTCGGAACCGATTTTTTCGTAGTCATATTCAAACCATGTCGGCGACATTACGTTAACGCCGGGCACGGCCTCGCGCCTTTCGGGATTCGACGCGGCTTCCGCCGTCGTGACCTGGTCCCAAAGCAGCGCGATTTTTCCGCTTATCTCCAGCGGCGGGACCTTTGGCTCCGGTTCTTCCGGCTTATATATGGGAACCGTCTTTTCCCCCTCCCCTATATGCTTTGACAGCGCGTATCCAACAAGCCCGTTTCGCGCCCGCGCCAAAGTATAATCGCCTTTCGTCCCAAAAATCACTAGCTTTTCGCCTTCCGGCGCGTCCCACATCTTCGGGCTTTTTTTGCTCGCTTCGAAGCGCATCGGCGTTTCTTTGACCGTTTTGGCCTCCGTACGCGTCTTGTCTCTCTTGTCTACCGTAAGTATCTTATACTCTTCGGAATACTGAAACGATAAGTTATAAAACGTCTCGCAAAACCCGCCCGGAATGTACGCCATATCGTTTTCGCGGTAAACAGGCAAATCGAGGCGCATAGGCTCGTTGTTCACATAGTAGTTAAGCTCCTCGGTTTTCATCGCTATCACTTTGTTTTCCGTAGTGATCGTCAATCTATTAGCTTCTCGCTCCCAAAAGATATACGGGTCAAAATACCGCTTCACAAAATCCGCCGGGACATAAATTTCTCCGTTTTTAATTACCGGATAATGTTCCAGCTTCACATATTTATCGTCAATGGCGACGTTTATGCGCGAATCGCTTAGGTTTTCCATATTCTCATAGATCGATCCCGTCTCATAACTGGGCATATATATCGTAAACGCTATATAAACTAAAATAATCGCTATTAACGCCAACGCGATATAGTTTACTACTTCCCTTCCTCCGATCTTGCGTCCCTTGAAATTCTTTCCGTCCCTATGCAGATAAACCACCCCGATAGCCGTATATTTTTTAACAACTCGCCGAAACCCTCAAACACGACGAACGACACGCGTCGCGCATGGAACAATTTGAGCATTTGTCTCCGCGTGGCCTTTTATTTTTACTCACTCCCAGGATAGCCGTAACGGACTTGCGCGGAGTCATAATAAAACTCGGCGTACACATCAGTCCGATTTTCTTTCCCGCTTCCAGCGCCGCCAAAACGCGCGGCTGAATTTCGATTGGCATATCTCCATATCCCGGGCTGTATCGTTCGCCTAAAAACGCGCCCGCGCGAGCGCTTATCTCGGCCTCCATCTCATCACACGCGGCTTCAATCATTGAAGTCGCCGCGGCGTCCAGCAACACGCAATACGACAAATCCGTCGTTTCATAGCGGCTTATCGCCGCGTCAACGCTTACCCCCAGCGTCGCCGCCATAATTACCACACGCTCGCATCCCTTAAGACGCCTCTTTATATCGTCGCCCGGCAAAACAAGCGACGCGCCTAAAACCTCTCCATTTTCCGAATATCCGAACTCGCGCCAAACCTTGCGAGGCGCGGCGATTCCCGCGCACTCATCCATAGCGGCGCGTATCCTCGCCTCTAAATCCGGCGAGATATCCTGCCCGGAATAACCCAGATAACGAAGAGTCTCCGCCCAATCCGGCGCGCTCACGCCAGCGCCGCCATCGCTTTAACGGCTATATCCGCGTGATTCATCGTATATATATGCGTCCCGTCCGCTCCGTTTTTAACTAAATCCTCCATTTGCGCCAAAGCCCTTTCTATCCCAGCGGCCCGAAGATCGGCGGGCGAATTTTCGTGCTTGCGCAACAGTTTTATAATGGCGGAAGGGAGAGACGCTCCGCACATAAATATCATTCGCTCTATCTGCGACCGGCTTAGGATCGGCATAACGCCCGCTGAAACGGGCAGACTGACCCCCGCGGCTCTCGCCTTCTCCAAAAAACGATAAAATATCTCGTTGTCAAAAAACAACTGTGAAATTAAAAATGACGCTCCCGCGTCTTGCTTCTCCTTCAAATGAGCTATATCCTCTTCAAGCGTTCCGCTTTCGATATGCCCTTCCGGATAACACGCCGCCCCTACGCAAAACCCGCCCAGAGCCGTAATCTCTTCTATAAGCCGCGCGGCCCTCGGGTAATCGCGCGGCGCCTCGCTTTTCGGCAAATCCCCGCGCAAAGCGAGAATGTTCGTTATACCGTCCGCGCGCAACGCTTCAACTGTCTTAGAAATTCCGCGCTCATCCGTAGCGACGCACGTTATATGCGCCAAAGGCTCAATGTGATATTCGTTTTTCAGCGTCGCCGCGCTCGTTCGCGTCTTTTCCATCTCGTTCGCCGAACCGCCCGCTCCGCACGTAACGCTCACAAAATCCGGCGATAAACGTGATACCTCACGCAAGATATTTACAAGAGCTAAAAAACCCGCTTCTTTTTTTGGCGGAAAAATCTCAAGGGATATTACAGGCTTTTTTCTCGCGTATAAATCTTTTATAAACAATAATAACCGCTCCTTTGCAAATTCCATTTACGAATTATGTAAGTATGCGAAGAATTAAGAGGTCGCCGGCGCCGTCCCTCTAATCATCCTCTTGAACGCTTTTCGCCTAATGCTAAACTCAGTATAAAACCCCGTGAAACGAAGTTTTTGAATTTTGAAAACCGCTTGAAGGACAACGTTAAGGACTCGTCAAACAATATCTTGATGTTTTCACTTGCCCTTTCGCCGTCAGGCCGCGTTATCGTCGGTCGCCATACCGCCCCAGGTATGTCTCCTTCCTCCGCGCCTTGCCTGGCGACGAAATCGCGGCGTGAAATTCCATCAATTTATTGTTTGACGAATCCTTAATTATATGACTATCCAATCGTTTCATGAAGCCGCGCGAATGCGCGGCGCGGGGTCCAGGGTCGAAGACCCCGGCGGGGTTTGGGGCGGAGCCCCAAGGTCTTTATGACTTGTCCGGATGCCATTTTTAATTAAAGGCGTATCTTTTCTTTAAACGAACGTTCGGCCTCTCTCAGTTGATCTTTTTTAGATATCGCGTCACGCTTGTCATATAATTTTTTACCCTTCGCCAAGGCGACGTCTATCTTCACCAAACTTTTATCGAAATAGATCCTTGTCGGCACGATAGTATATCCTTCTTGCGCGACCGCGTCGGCAAAATTCCTTATTTCACGCCTATGCATAAGCAACCTTCGTATTCTCAACGGATCTTTATTAAATATATTGCCTTTTTCATACGGACTTATATGCATATTATACAAAAAAGCCTCTCCGTCTCGCGCTTTTATAAAGCTATCGCGTAAATTACATTTGTTTTCACGCAGGCTTTTCACTTCCGTTCCGACAAGCTCGATGCCGGCTTGAATAATTTCTTCTATATAATAATCATGATAAGCCTTTTTATTTTGCGCTATGAGCTTTATTTTCGCCGTGTTCCGCATATTCGCGCCCCTTATCGTTTCGTACTATAATACTATTTTATTTCCTCCAAGGCAATATGGAAAATTCTCGGCTCATCAAATCTCCATGCAATAATAGCGTCTGTAAAAACCGGACGGCTTTTAACAGTCGCTCGTTGAGTTTTTACAGACGCTATGCCGAATCATCCTATTGATCGATTGAGAATCGTCCAAAGCGATAACAGCTTGAACAAAAATCGCCGTTTACAGTCCCATCCTTATCAAGGCCCATGTCTTTATATCCGAACATCACTCCGCCGCATACCTGACATCTTCTAAGCATGCCAAATCCCTCCATATTAAATGTGACGTAAACATTTTTTTGCGAAATACCTTTCGCAGCATCTTGCGCGCGTCATTTTTTTACTTTATTAGCGCTAACGCGCCATATTTATTATTTGTTTTTTTTGTTGACAATATGCTATATTTAAAGTATTCTTAGCATACTGATTGTTTTTAGGCCATTTCCGGCCATTATTAATTCTCTAATGAGTTGATGACGTTGAAGTCAATTAAAACATTTGGGGCTTTAGCTTTTTTAGCGTTTATAATTATAGCCGTTTTAACGTCGCCTCTTTTCTCGGTCGGCAATGTCAGCGTTAAAGGTTCTAATAAGCTTACGGACAACTATATATTGAAAACCGTCAACTTGGACGAACAATTAAACATATTCGCTTTTCGCGCGCGCAACGCTGAACGCGCCCTGAAAGCAAACCCATACGTAGCGGATGTTTCAATTAAAAAGAACTTGCTGGCGCGTACTGTGGACATAAACGTTAAAGAGCGCGTTGTGTGCGGATATGTTGAATATATGTCGTCTTATTTGTATATAGATGAGGACGGCAGGGTTTTAGAGACGTCCGCGCAAATGGACGAGCGGCTCCCTGTCGTGGTCGGGTTCAAACCTAACGGTTTCATAGTAGGAAACATCTTGCAGTTTGATGGCGACGCGGCCTCTTTTGACACATTAGTCGTTTTGACGCGGCTCATTAAAAAATACGGCCTTGAGGAGAGCGTCGCTCAAGTATCGCTTAAAGAAGAAAACAACGCTCGCATATATATAAACGGTATAGACGTGGAACTTGGCGACACACAAGACGCCGACGAAAAAATAGGCATGGTGAAAAGCATCGTTCAAATACTGGCTAATGACAATGTTAAAGGCTTTTTAGACATCAAGGACATTACGAGACCAGCGAGATTCAAATTCCTCACATAGGTTAACAGGAATCTTTTAGGTATATAATGGAAAACATTATAGTGATTAATGTTGTTGGCGCGTCGGCGGTCTCGCTTTTCCAGCTTTGACATTAATTCGCATTAAGATTTTTTTAGGAGGTTTTTGCTTTGATTGATATCGTTAATTCTCAAAGCAGCGGCGCGAAACTAAAAGTTATCGGCGTAGGCGGAGGCGGCAACAACGCGGTAGATCGCATGATCGCCGATAATGTGGAATCTATAGATTTTATATCGGTAAACACTGACCATCAGGCGCTGGACCGCTCAAAAGCTCCTACGCGCATACAACTTGGCAGCAAGCTTACCAGAGGTCTTGGCGCGGGCGGCAACCCGGAAGTAGGTCAAAAAGCGGCGGAAGAAACTCGCGACGAGATAAAAGACGCCATAGAAGGCGCCGACATGCTTTTTATAACCGCCGGCATGGGCGGCGGCACCGGAACAGGCGCCGCGCCTATAATAGCCTCCGTCGCTCATGAAATGGGCATATTAACGGTTGGCGTCGTGACTAAACCTTTCGCTTTTGAAGGCAAACCGCGTATGCGCAACGCGATAAACGGCATCACTGAACTTAAAAAATATGTCGATACTCTCGTAGTTATACCAAACCAAAAACTCCTTGAAATAATAGACAAAACCACCTCAATAATAGACGCTTTTAAAAAAGCCGACGAAGTGCTGCGCCAAGGCGTTCAAGGCATATCGGATCTTATATCCAAACCTGGCATGATAAACCTTGACTTCGCTGATGTACACACCGTTATGAGCCAAAAAGGCATAGCTCATATGGGCGTCGGACGAGCGTCCGGCAAAAATACGACGGAAACCGCCGCTGAAATAGCCATAAAGAGTCCGCTCCTTGAAACTTCCATCGAAGGAGCCACTTCCGTCTTGATAAGTATAGCCGGAGATTCTTCGCTTGGCCTTTTCGATACCGATGTCGCGGCCACTATAATAGGCTCAGCTATAGATCCTGACGCGGAAATTATTTTCGGCACCTCT
>JAISER010000113.1 GCA_031263985.1 Clostridiales bacterium
TATGACTATTCAATCGCTTCATGAAGCCGCGCATTTGCGCGGCGCGGGGTCCGGGGTCGAAGACCCCGGCGGGGTTTGGGGCGGAGTCCCAAGGTCTTTCGCGGGCTCCGCCCGCGCCCGCCCGCTTTCTTGAAAGAAAGCGGGGCAAAGAACTTTAACGGCGAGCCGCGCGTACGCGCGGGCTCGCCAAAGAAACGGAAGCTCCCCACAAGCGATTTTCTTCGTCTTAGAAGCCTGTTCAATTCATTTTTCCGCGCTTTTCAAAAAACCGTCTTCCGGCGCGATTCTTACTCTTTCATATATAGGCGAGCCGCGGCTCGCGGTCAGAAAAATCAACGCCGCAAACCTCGGCGTTCGCCACCGATTGAATATTCACTCAACTCTTTATCGATTTTTCCGTAAGCCCGCTCAATCGGTCTCTTTTATACCTTTCGAAAAAACCGCCTTCCAGCGCGATTCTTATCTCTTCCATCATATTGTTAAAATAGTACAAATTATGCAACACGCAAAGGCGCATGCCTAAAATTTCCTTCGCCTTAAACAGGTGGCGTATATACGCTCTCGTATGTTTCCGGCATACCGGGCAGAGACAGTCCTCCGCTATAGGCGCGTCGTCCCGCTCATACGCGCGATTAAGCAGATTCAGCGCGCCGGAGTTCGTATAAACTTTCGCGTGCCGCCCGTTTCGCGCCGGCAGCACGCAATCAAAAAAGTCAACGCCGCGCGACACGCACTCAAGCAAGTTCTCGGGAACGCCGACGCCCATAAGATAAGTCGGTTTTTCCAAGATAAGCCACGGAACGACCTCCTCCAAAACGCGGTACATCTCGTCGTGAGTCTCGCCCACAGCCAAACCGCCTATCGCGTAGCCGTCCATGTCAAGCTCCGTTATCTCCTTCGCGTGCTCAACGCGAATGTCGCTGTACACGCCGCCCTGATTTATTGCGAAAATCATCTGCTTCTCGTCACGCTCAGCGTTTAATTCCGTCATCTTCGCTTTGCACCGTTTAAGCCAGCGCGTCGTCCTGTCCACCGAGTTCCGCATATATTCGCGGGAAGACGGAAAAGGCGCGCACTCGTCAAACGCCATCGCTATCGTGGACGCCAAATTAGACTGAATCATAACGCTTTCCTCCGGGCCTATGAATATCTTGCGCCCATCGATATGTGACGAAAAGTATACGCCTTCCTCTTTTATCGCGCGCGCCGCGGCCAAAGAAAACACCTGAAAGCCGCCTGAGTCGGTAAGCACGGGGCCGTCCCACGCCATAAACCCGCGTATGCCGCCCAATTCGCGCACGACATCGTCGCCCGGCCGCAAATGGAGATGATACGCGTTCGACAACTCCACCTGACATTTTATCGTTTTCAAGTCCTCTGCGCTGAGACCGCCTTTGATAGCCGCGGCCGTTCCCACGTTCATAAAAACCGGCGTTTCAACGACTCCATGCCGCGTATGAAACCGTCCGCGTTTGGCGCGTCCTTCAGTTGCGATCAATTCATACAATATGATACGTCCCTTTAAATCAATTCGGTCATAACCAAAATTCTAAGAGCCTGTTCAATATCCCCATAATGTGGGGTCAGCGAGATCTTGAACAGGCTCTTAGCGAAGCTTTCATCCAAAAATCGCCAATCCCTCTAACGCTTCCCATATTCTGAGCGAAATGATGTCCGGAGCCA
This sequence comes from Clostridiales bacterium, assembly GCA_031263985.1. Lineage (GTDB taxonomy): Bacteria > Bacillota > Clostridia > Lachnospirales > JAISER01 > JAISER01. The sequence continues at coordinate 1,684 of JAISER010000113.1, forward strand.
GCATTTCCCCACCCTCAGCGCAGTCAATAACCATTACATTGTCCAATATCTTCGCAAAATTTAAATACGCCTCTCGCGCATTTTCAAGAAAACGACCCATGCGCTCATATACATCCGCCTCATCGCCGACGTAACTTCTAAAACCTTTGGCGGCGACATTCTTTCGCGATATGTCAGCTCCGGCGTCTAAGACAAAATAGACATCCGGGCGAGGCAAGCCAAGCGTCTGATGTTCAAGAGCGAAGACCCACTTATAAAAGAGCGGGTCTTCGGAACGAACGCCCTGATACGCGGCGTTTGATAAAACATAACGGTTCAAAAGTAAAAAATCCGTTTCCGTCGGCGTCTCGCCGGCGGCGCCGGCGGCGTCCTCAAAGGCGCTCCATCTGTCCATGGCATACCAAAGCGCCATGCTCTTGGCGTCCACATCGTCAGCCCTGACCTCTGACTTGCCTGAAAGCGCCTTCCCTATTTCCTTGCCAAAGAAACTGTCATAACGCGGAAACTCCATAACGACGCAAGATCGGCCCGACGCTTCCAACCGCGTTTTGAGCGCGTTCACCTGCACCGTTTTGCCCGCGCCGTCTATACCTTCAAAAGCTATTATACGCCTCATCCGACTAATATTTCCGTCCACGCTCGGTCGTATTCCTTTATAAAGTCGCCCAGGTCCAAAAACACGTCGCACGTTTCGTAGACATCATCGGACGGCCAATATACCGGACTTTCACGCATACTTTCAGGCAACTCCTCAAACGCTTTCATGTTTACCGTCGAGTAGCCAATATATATCGTATTTTTAAGCGCTACTTCGCCGTCGCACAAAAAATTTATGAACGCCTCGGCTCCCGTCTTGTTTCTCGCGCCTTTAGGAATGGCCATCGCGTCGAACCAAACGTTGCCGCCCTCTTTAGGCGCCGCGTAATCTAGATCAGGATTTTCAAGCATGCTTAAGTAGGCGTCTCCAGAATACGTAAGAGAAAGGGCGCCTTCCCCGCCGATCATCTTGTCGCGCCCCATATCGCCGACATACGCCTGTACAAGCGGCTTTTGGGCTATAAGCGATCGTTTCGCCTCTTCAAGCTCTTCCAAGTCGGTCGTGTTTATCGAATATCCCAGCCTTATTAAAGCGGGCGCGAACGCGTCTCTCATACTGTCATACATAAAAATCTGTCTCGCGTATTTTTCGTCCCACAATATGTCCCAGCTATCGACAGGTTCGTCAACCATCGTCTTGTTGTACAAAATTCCAAGGGTGCCGTACATATACGGCACGCTGTACTCTCCGCCCGGATCGTACCCCAAATTTTTAAAGCGGTCGCCGACGTTTTCAAAGTTCGGCAGGCCGCTAAAGTCGATCTTTTCAAGCATGCCTTCTTTTATCATCTTTTCCACCATGTAGTCCGATGGGAATATTACGTCATAATTCGAGCCGCCGGCGCTGATTTTCGTATACATGTCCTCATTTGTAGCGAACGTTTCGTATATTATTTTTATTCCGGTTTGCCGTTCAAACTCACCGATTAAAGACTCGTCAAGATACTCGCCCCAATTATATACATACAGACGTTTTGAATCGTCAGAGCCTTGACATCCGGAAAGCAAAGCCGATGCGGCGATCGCCATAATCGCCATCATTCTTAATTTCATAACATTTCCCCCATAAACTATAATAATATTATTAACGGCGTCATCAAGCCTTATAATTTTTCAGTCTTTGGACGCTGTCTCTTGTCAACGATATAAAGCATAACGATGACCACGAGGAACATAATGGCCGACAACGCGTTTATCTTCGGATTTATGCCGCGCCGCGCCATGGAATATATAAGTATGGACAGCGTGTTTACGCCCGCGCCTGTAGTAAAGAAGCTGATTACGAAGTCATCGACCGACAACGTGAACGACAGCAGCGCCCCGGATATTATCCCCGGCGCAATCTCCGGAAAGATCACCTTAAAAAAAGCGGAACGCGGCGTCGCGCCAAGGTCAAGCGCGGCTTCGTACATGCGTGAGTCAAGTGAACGCAGCTTCGGCAAAACCGCCAGCGCCGCGTAAGGCGCGTTAAACGTGACATGCGACAACAGCAGCGTGCCAAACCCTAAGCTTCCCGCGTTAAACAACGAAAACGCGAACACGAACAGTATCATCATCGACACGCCTGTCACTATGTCCGGATTCATCACGGGTATATTCGTTATATTCATCGCGATTTTCTTTTGCGTTTTAGTCATTCGGTCTATGCCTATGGCGCCCAGCGTTCCTATAACGGACGCCAGAAACGCGGAAAGCGCCGCCACCAAAAGCGTATAGTAAAGCGCTTTCATTATCTCAGGGTCTTTAAACAACTCGGCGTACCAACGTAATGAAAACCCCGACCAATGCGCCCGCGAACGCGACTCGTTAAAGGATAGCGCCACCAAAACGCCTATCGGCGCGTATAAAAACAAAAAAATAAGCCCCAAGTAAAATTTTGAGCAGATATCCGCCAGCCTTTTCAAAACAGCCCTCCTTCGCCCTCATCAGAATCAACGGCGTAGAACAGACTCATGGCTATCACTATAAGCCCCATTATGACGACCGATACGGCCGAACCGAACCGCCAGTCGCCTACGCGCAAAAACTGTTGCTCTATAAGACTGCCGATCAGCGCGTCCTTACCGCCGCCCAGCAAATTAGGTATCACAAATGTCGTTATCGCCGGCAAAAACACCATCGTCACGCCGGAAACCACACCCGGCAGGCTTAACGGAAAAATAACTCGGAAAAACACGTTCATCTTCCCGGCGCCTAAGTCTTGAGCGGCTTCTATAAGGCTTGCGTCTATCTTAGAAAGCGCGGTGTATATCGGCAGAATCATAAATGACAGAAAGTTGTATACCATGCCCAACACGACCGCTTCACGCGTGTAAAGCAAGTCCATTTTCGGCAAACCCAGCGCGAACAGAGCGTTGTTTATTATGCCGTTCCGCTCCAATATTGTCAGCCACGAATAAGTGCGTAGCAAAAAGTTCATCCACATCGGTACGAGCAACAGAAACAACAGCGTAGATTTCTTTTCTCCGACCTTGCGCGCCAAGATGTACGCGGCCGGATAGCCTATCAAAAAACATATCGCGGTCGCTGCGAGCGCCAGAACGAACGAACGCCACATAACGATCAGATACATAGGCTCGAAAGCGCGGACGAAATTATCCGGCGAAAACTTGACGGCGCCGTCCGAAACGCTCGTAAACGCGTAATATAGCACGAGAATGAGCGGTATTATCGTGAAAACGGCGAGCCACGCCAAGTACGGGTAAGCGGCGGATCTCTTCATCAGCCAGCCGCCCTTCTCATAACGTGTATTAGGTCAGGCTCCACTCGTATGCCCACGGCGGCGCCCACAGGCGACATTACGGTGTTTTGCACCGTCCACACATAATCATTTTCGGCTTGCACGCGCATCTCGTAATGAACGCCTTTAAACGTCACATTTTTGATGACGCCTTTAATCCGCGCCTCTTTAGCGTCTATCAGGTCCACGTCCTCCGGCCGTATCACGACATCCACGTCCTCGTTCTTCTCAAAGCCTTTATCCACGCATTTAAACGTGTCCCCGCCAAAGCTGACGACGTAATCTTCGCGCATAACGCCGCCCATAATGTTGCTTTCGCCTATAAAACCCGCGACAAACGCGTTTTTCGGCTCATTATATATGTCTTCAGGCGCGCCGATTTGCTGTATCTCGCCATTGTTCATAACGGCCACAGTGTCGGACATAGCCAGCGCTTCCTCTTGATCATGCGTTACGTACACAAACGTTATGCCAAGCTTTACTTGCATATTTTTAAGCTCTATCTGCATCTCCTTGCGCAACTTCAAGTCGAGCGCGCCCAGCGGTTCGTCCAGAAGGAGCGCTTCCGGCTCATTGACAAGCGCGCGCGCAATGGCGACGCGCTGTTGCTGACCTCCGGAAAGCGACAAAACCGTTCTTTTATCATAACCGTCCAACTTCACCAGTTTGAGCATGGCCTTCACTTTTTCGTTTATCTCCGCGGATTGCCTCCCGCGTATTTTAAGTCCGAACGCCACGTTCTCAAACACGTTCATATTCGGAAAAAGCGCGTATTTTTGAAAAACCGTATTTACGTGCCTTTGATAAGGGGGAAGGTTCAAAACGCTTTTGCCGTCGAAGGATATGTCACCGCGCGTAGGGCGCTCAAACCCGCCGATTATGCGAAGCGTCGTCGTCTTCCCGCATCCGCTCGGACCCAAAAGCGTCACAAACTCATTTTTTTTGACATATAGGCTTATATCCGTCAGTACAACTGTCTTACCGAAGCTTTTATGCACGTTTCTAAGTTCAATCAATTTATTGTCATTGTTTTCGGTCAATGATTGCCCCCCCATCGCAAGCTAGAATATAGGCGGCGTGCAAACCCATAAGACGACCGCGTCGCCGGAAAGCTGGTTTTCAATGTAATGCGACGCGTCAGCGGCGTAATAAAAACTCTCGCCCTTTTTAACCTTTAATTTCTTCTCACCCAACACGAGATTTACCGCGCCCTTCAAGACATATCCGAAACATTCGCCCTCGTGAGGTCTATGTACGCTGGAGCGGCTGTCAGGCGAGATCTCTATCAGTATAGGCTCCATCATATTCTTTTGCGCGTTCGGCACAAGCCATCTTATTACGTGCCCCTCATCGGAGTTTTCACGCACAAAAACGTCATCTTTGCCAAACACTACCTTGTCTTCGCTCTTTTCGTTAAAGAAATCTTTCAGGCTTGTGCCCAAACATTCGAGTATGTCTATAAGCGTGGCGATTGACGGCGATGTCACGTCCCTCTCAATTTGAGATATAAAACCCTTCGTCAGTTCGCATCTGTTCGCTAAATCTTCTTGCGTAAGCCCCATAGTCATCCGCAGCCGCCGTATCTTCTCGCCTATATTCATTTTGTTTCCCCTGTACGGTCTCTGTCCGTGGGGACTCCCCTCCGTTAATGTCATCTCATTAATAATCGGGGCGTTTCGTCAAAAACGTCCCCCGCCGTTAAATATATGTATACTAAACTTTTTGTTTAAATTTGCTAAACTCAATAACAGATTAAACCACAAAAAACCTTAATTGTCAAGAAATAAATTTTCCCATTATCCAGATCAGTCGCCTTGTAAATTCACAGTTTATCACCTGATTGAAATATTCGGAAACCAGATAAATTTTCGCCATAAAATGACTTACTCGCCTAATCTTTAAATTATCTAAGATGACTATCCAAACAAGTCATAAAAACCTTGGAGCTCCGCCCCAAACCCCGCCGGGGTCTTCGACCCCGGACCCCGCGCCGCGCATTCGCGCGGCTTCATGAAGCGATTGAATAGTCATATTATCTAAAATGACTATCTAGACAAGTCATA
>JAISER010000019.1 GCA_031263985.1 Clostridiales bacterium
CCAGTAGCTCCCGTAAGACCGGTAGCTCCGGCAGGACCGGCAGCTCCTGTAAGTCCGGTGGCTCCCGTAGGCCCGGTAGCTCCCGTAAGTCCGGTAGCTCCGGTAGGCCCGGTGTCACCGGTAAGTCCGGTAGCTCCCGTAGGACCGGTAGCTCCCGTAAGTCCGGTGGCTCCAGTAGGACCGGTAGCACCGGTAAGTCCGGTGGCTCCCGGAGCTCCGGTAGCACCGGTGGCTCCCGTAAGTCCGGTGGCTCCCGTAGGCCCGGTAGCTCCCGTAAGTCCGGTGGCTCCCGTAGCTCCGGTGGCTCCCGTAGGCCCAGTAGCTCCCGTAAGTCCGGTGGCTCCCGTAGCTCCGGTGGCTCCCGTAGCTCCGGTAGCCCCGGTAGGACCAGTAGCTCCAGTAGCTCCCGTAAGTCCGGTGGCTCCCGTAGCTCCGGTAGCTCCCGTAGAACCAGTAGCTCCAGTAAGTCCGGTAGCTCCTGTAGGTCCTGTAGGACCGGTAGCTCCTGTAGGTCCTGTAGGGCCGGTAGATCCGGTGAGACCAGCGGGGCCTTGCGGACCGAGATCGCCCTGCGGACCTTGCGGGCCGATAGGACCAGCGGGACCAGCGGAACCAGCGGGACCAATAGGGCCGGCGGAGCCAGCGGGACCTTGAGGGCCGAGATCGCCTTCAGGGCCTTGGGGACCGATAGGGCCGGCGGGACCGGCGGGACCAATGGGGCCGGCGGAACCAGCGGGGCCTTGCGGACCGAGGTCGCCCTGAGGGCCTTGCGGGCCGATAGGACCAGCGGGTCCGATGGAACCTTGCGGACCTATCAGTCCGGGCTCGCCTTGCGGGCCAGCAGGACCAATGGAACCCGGAGAACCGGGGTCGCCCTTAGGACCTTGCGGACCAGAAGGTCCGACTGGACCGGGGCATCCCGGAAAACCTGGCCGGCCTTCAGCGCCCTGTGGGCCTTGCGGACCTGCGGGGCCAGGGCAGCCTGGAAGACCATTCGGACCAGGATCGCCTTTAGGGCCTTGCTTACCAGGGCAGCCTGGAGGGCCTGGGTCGCCCTTAGGGCCTTGTGGACCGGTTGGTCCGGGACACCCTGGAAAACCTGGATGGCCTTCAGCGCCCTGCTGGCCTTGCGGTCCTACAGGGCCAGGGCACCCTGGAGGACCAGCCGGACCAGGATCGCCTTTAGGGCCTTGCGGACCAGGGCAACCCGGAGGACCGGAGATTCCCTGCGGACCTTGCTGTCCGACAGGGCCTTGCGATTTGGGCGAGCATGGCGAACAAGGCTCGTCGTACGCTTGATTAACGTCAAAGCCTCTTTGTGAAGATTTATTATAATATGAATATGATGACACTGAACCACACTCCAATGTGAAGAAAAAATGCAACGCGTTCTAACTGTAACGCGCTTACAAAACATTCAGTTTTTTATAAAATATAAAATAAGGTCGTCGCCAGTTCATTAAAAAGATTCGCTTTAGCCCGACGCTTAAAACGGATATAATTTTAAAACCGTATATATCGCTTTCGTTTTATATAGTTCGCTCGCAGATGAAAAAAGGTAGACAAAGGCGTATTTTAGCGCGTCGTTTCCGATACGCCATCCGATCGGGCGTAAAACGCGTTTGCGCCTGATAAAATGGTATATTATAATATATGAGACGGACTATCTATGGTTACATAATAAATGCTGACAAATCCAAGTTTGTATTGAGAGAAACGAAAAATTTATCGAATATATCGCTTTTTTCGACAATCGAAGCGGGATTGGGGAGCGAAATGAAATGTAATGCGATGAAGCGCTTTTAGACGCGAAAAAGGACGAAAATGGTTGTTTTTCACTCGCGCGTACGTTTGCTTTTCAGTCCGCGCAAAAACACAATTGCCCGTTCGCGATAATCCAATACTCTAAAAGGCGTGAAAGCGCTGATTTTTATGGATAAACCGCGCCAAATACGTATAGAATCGAATTGTGAATCAAAACTATTAACGATAGAAACTATCAACGATAGAAAAACGGGGCGATTTCATGGGTTATATTTCGGGCGAAGACCATGAACGACTGACCTAATCGCGATTTCCGCAAGGATAACTCAATCACTTTGAAAAAGACGTTCCGTGAATTCAACTCGCTGTGCAAACGGATTAATCTGTACGGCAAAGAGTCGGCGCGGCGGTTTTATGTCTCGGCAACGCGGCCGGGGCGCAAAAGGTTAAGCCGACTGTACAGGTTATTTTTTTACAGTTCCTAAGTCAAATTGCTATAAAAAAACTTATAAGTTTATCTATTTGACACACGTTCACCTGTATAATACACAGTAAATATTTGTATTTTCAATCGATGTTCGCGCCGCGTAAACTTGACTGTCCGGCGATCGCATCATGCCATAACGCCACAAAAGGCTTTCAAATATGATGTATAAAAAAACCTGGTTTGGAAATTATATGGTTGATATGGAATATTTTACTCCAAAAAAAATTACGATTTTGGAAGGTACTTTTTATGAACGTGACGATTATAAACGGCTCGCCGCCAGATTATGACTTCGGTTTAAACGGCGTAAGCGCAATTATTTCCAATACATTCTCGGAACTTGGCGCGGATGTGAAAGAGATCTGTTTGCCGCTTTCAGGCGTTTCTTTTTACAATGGCGCGCGTTTAGAAGCCGCCGACAGCGTAATGGAAAGGATAGAACGCTCGGATGGGGTCATTTTTGTAAACGCGGTGTCGCCCATATCCGCTGGGGCGTCCATGTATGTTTTGGCGGAGCATTTCGAAAGACGCAATCCGCTTATGGGGAAAAATTGCATGCTGGCGGTTTTATACCGCGGCGGCGGTGAAGCTATGGGGCGCTACGGCGCGATTATACGATATCTTGGCGGGTTTGACAGCGTGCGGCTTTTTTTGGACGAAGGCCACTTGAAAAACGGCGCCGAAGGCGAAGTCCGCGAGCTTATAGAAAAACACGCGGAGGATTACTATAGAGTTTTAAGGCAGAACAGAATATATATCTTGCCTAAAGAACGTATCGAGACAGGTAAAATCGCGTCATCCACCATATCGGCCGTTTCTGAAAAATCCGATTTCAGCGAAGATATGAAACGAGATATAGAGGAGATCACTAAATTTTACCGCGCGAAAGGATTGTAACAAGCTTAGGTTCTGATGTTATTGACATAATAACGCTGTTATGACAAAATATAGCGGAGGTTTAAAACTATTATCGAGGGAGATCGTATACATGCCGGAATTAAAGGGTTCTAGAACGGAAGCTAATTTAATGGCCGCGTTTGCGGGAGAATCTCAGGCGAGGGTCAAATATCAATATTATGCGGCCAAAGCTAAAAAGGACGGCTTTGAGCAAATAGCCAAATTTTTTACCGAGACGTCAGACAACGAGAAGGAACACGCTAAAATTTGGTTTAAGCTGTTGCATGGAGGTTCCGTGCAAGATACCGCGATAAATTTACAGGATGCGGCGGCTGGAGAAAATTACGAATGGACGGACATGTACGCGCGGATGGCTAAAGAAGCGCGTGAGGAAGGATTCAGCAGTATAGCGTATCTGTTTGATGAAGTGGGGAAAATAGAAAAAAGCCATGAGGAAAGATATCGCGCGTTGCTGAAAAACATAGAAAGCGGCGCCGTGTTTAAAAGACCGACGAAACAAACATGGATATGTTCCAACTGCGGTCATATATACGAAGGCGACAACGCGCCGGAGCGATGCCCGGTTTGCAATCATCCTCAAGCGTACTTCCAGTTGCGGGCGATAGATTATTAAACGCGAGCCTCTCCTCGGAGAGGTTCCTTTTTTTGTATCTTTCAACTTAGCGCGCCTCAGCGCATGTAAAACCGCGGACGGCTTCGATTGGAAGAAAAGCGTCTCAATAACAAGAAGATTAGCCGCGCGAAACGGCCCTAATACAGTCGCTCAAACGCCTTGGCGATCCCCACGCCCCCGGCGCGCGCGATATTTTGAGCGATTTGTTCGTCAAACATATCTTGGAACACGCGATCGGCGTGGCTTTTGGGGAAAAGAGATGATTCCGGAACAGTTCGCCGCATTTCTTTTAACAGCGCGTGCACAAAATAACCTTCAATCTCTTCGCCCGCTTTTTTGATGTCTTCGGGATTTCGATTCCCAAAACTCTCGGCCGCGTTAAACGCGTCTTGAAACATGGATATTCCCGCGCCGCCGACTATAGAATTCATTTGACTTCACTCTTTCATATATCAGCGTTTCAGGTTGTTCGCCTGTTGAAGCATTTCATCGGACGTCTGTATAGCCTTCGAGTTAAGCTCGTACGCGCGTTGCGCTACAATGAGATCAACCATTTCAGTCGCCACTTGCACGTTCGACATTTCAAGCGTTCCCTGCATTATAGCGCTTAAGCGGTTCACGTCACCCGGCGCCTCGACTATCGCTTCACCGGAAGCGGACGTTGCGACGAATAAATTCGAGCCTATGGCCTCAAGCCCCTGTACATTCGGAAACTGAGCCAGTCCGACGCTCATGCCCAAGTCCGCGTATGCGCCGGACGTGTCCATGTAAGACAACGCGCCTTCCTGCGATACGCCTATATCTTCAGCCATAACCTCCCGCGGCAAAATGATTCGCTCGCCTTCCGAACTTAAAATCGGATAGCCTTCCGACGTCGTAAGCATGATCCCTTCGTCGATTGGCGAGACCTTTATGGCGCCGTCTTTCGTATAGGCCACGGAATCCGGGGCGTTCTCAATCATAAAAAATCCGTCTCCGTTTATCGTCAGGTCAAGCGGATGGTCAGTGCGCTCAATATTTCCCTGCGTAAATACGCGTGAGGTCACGACGGGCCGGACACCAAGCCCGATTTGTAAATTCGCCGGGCGTCCCGGCGGATTCGCCGGATCAAGGTTCGCGCGTTCCATAGTGTCATACATAAGCGTCTTAAATTCCATACGCTCTTTTTTGTAGCCGTATGTGTTGACGTTGGCCAAGTTGTTCGATATTGTGTCCACATTTTTCTGCTGGCTTATCATGCCGGAAGCGGCTGTCCAAAGCGAACGCATCATGTCGAAAAGCCTCCCTTAACGTTTGATGACCGAGCGGCGCGCGAACGCGTCTCGTCGTCAGCCGAAGCTTAACTATACTTCCTGCCGACTTCGTTCACGGCTTTTTCCAAAGTTGAGTCATGTATCGTAACCATACGCTGGTTCGCCTCATAAGCGCGTGAAACGGTTATCAGGCTTACCATTTCCCTTACGGAATTGACGTTTGATTTTTCCAGAAAGCCGCCGCTGACCTCGCCAAGAAACGCGCGGCGCGCGCTATCCGGCGTTTCGTCATACATGGAATCGCCATACGGGCGCAGCGTACGCTTGTCCTCAAAGTCCGTCACCGCTATTCGGTCTATGAATTTCCCGTTCACATATATATTCCCTAGTCGGTCAGAAGTGATCAGTCCGTCCGGAAGCGTTACGTCTCCGCTCTGACCTTGAACGGCGAACCCTTCGCGCGTGACGAGCCGCCCGCTCGCGTCTCTTGAAAACATGCCGTCGCGGGTATATTTAACGGACTGTTCGCCTCCGCGCGAAACGGCGTTCACTATAAAGAATCCTTCGCCGGAAAGCGCGAAGTCAAGCGGACCTCCGGTTGCGTTAAGCGCGCCTGACCGAAAATCGACATAAATGTCGTCCACAAAAACGCCCGGCTCAATCGCGCCAAGACGCCGACCGCCGATTTCTTCGTCAACGCGACTCAACAAGCGTTCCGAAAACGCCCGCGTAGCGGCTATGTCGCGTTTATAGCCAGTTGTGTCCGCGTTCGCCAGATTGTTCGCCGTAATATCCATCTTGTTCATTTGCACGGTCATGCCCAAGGCGGAAACATAAAGCCCTCTTATCATAAAAACCCTCCGGAAAGACTCATTCCAAACGCCAAAACCGCGGCCGCGGCTTTCGCCGACCGCTCCGTCATCATGAAAAAACCTCTTGCAAACCTCGTTCATAGCGCTTAAAGCGCGATGTAGCGAATTCTATATATTTACCTGTGCCTATCGCGACGCAAGACATAGCGTCGTCCGCTATCAGCGCGTTTATGCCTGTCTGCCGCTGTATAAGTTTGTCAAGTCCGTAAAGCAGACTTCCGCCGCCCGTCATAACTATGCCGCGGTCGGCTATATCCGCCGCCAGTTCCGGCGGCGTGTTTTCTAGAACCGAATGTATAGTCGTCATTATAGTTTCCACGTTTTCGGCGAGCGCCTCCATAATTTCATCCGATGTCACGGTGATGGTTTTCGGCAGCCCGTTTAACAGGTTACGACCCCGCGCTTCCATAGAGACGGGCAAAGCGGTCTGGTAAGCGGCGCCAATGTTTATCTTAAGATCTTCCGCCGTGCGCTCGCCTATAAGAACGTTATGCCGTTTGCGCATATATCGTATGATGGATTCATCAAAGTCATCGCCCGCGACGTCGCTGGAAGCGCTTACGACGATGCTGCCAAGCGATATGACGGCGACATCCGTCGTGCCGCCTCCTATATCGACGATCATGCTGCCGCACGCGCGTCCGATATCTATGCCGGCGCCTATCGCGGCGGCTATAGGTTCCTCTATTATAAGCACCTGCCGAGCACCGGCCTGTTTTGTCGCGTCTTCAACGGCGCGGCGCTCGACTTCCGTTACGTTGGACGGGACGCACACAGCTATTCTTGGGCGCAGGGCGAACGGCAAAGGCTTGCCTATCGACTTTTGTATAAAGTATTTAAGCATCTTTTCCGTAACGTCATAATCGGATATAACGCCCTCGCGCAAAGGGCGCAGCGCGACTATATTGCCTGGGGTCCTGCCGAGCATTTTACGCGCGTCTTCCCCTACTGAAACTATTTTGTTCAAATCTTTATTTACAGCCACTACAGACGGCTCTTGAAGCACGATGCCCTCGTTTTTTACGTATACAAGCACGTTAGCCGTGCCAAGATCTATACCTATATCAGCGCTCAACATAATTCCGCAACTCCTTACTTATTATCGGCATTTTTTTATAAATTATGAATATTTGGTCTATAATTCCTTTTCCTATATTTTCAAACTCTGAGCGCTTAAATTAACTACGCGACATACGCCTTTTTAATTTAAGCGCAAGCTCTTTTTATGGTTAATATTCGGAATTTGTTAGATTAGAGAATGATTTTTAATGAAACGATAATTGACCTGACTTCGCGAACTGTTGAAGGGTTTCGCCGCAATCAGCGAGTTTAAAATTCCATTTTTGAATATAGCAGAATTTTGGCAAAATATCAAGCTAAATACAATCGCGCCAAGCGCCAGCTTATGGATCTTAAATCTCTATATCAAACTCAACGTCTAAGAGTCTGTTAATATCTCCATTTCGCGTTTTTTCGGCTTATTTTTCGCTACACTTTGTAAGCGCTCTTTGCGTATATTCTTCGGATACGCGGAGTTCGCGCTTCCGCGTTTGGCGAAAAATCATTATAAAAATCCGCTAAAAGCAAGATCTTAAATAGGCTCTAAGATCTCGCTTTTAGCGGATTTTTCGCAAGCTATCGGGTGAATTTCACCGTCGCTATGTATATTCGCGGATTTCCTTCGTTGCGTTGGCAATGTTTTCCTGACCTGCCAAACCGGACGGATAACCGCCATAATAATACTGAACTAGGCTCTGTCGAAAAATAAAGCGTGCGGTTGGCGCGGCGATTTTGTGTCCCGGCAAGGCACCGGGTTCCGCGAATACTTGTAGTATTCAAGGGTTCCCGCAATGCGGCCGGGGCGCAAAAGGGCAAGCCAAACGCGCAAGTTATTTTCCGACAGAGCGTCAGTCTAAACCATAACCATCCAAACGGTCTTTTTTGCGCCGAATACCATTGGTTCGCCCATGTTTCGCGCCTGGCTCAACGCGAAAACCCTCGCCCGGTTTGGCTATGTTTCAAACTTAGTTCAGTAAGACCTGTCCTGGAACATGATTTCGATGGATTCACGAGCGGATTTTCAATCGATTTCTCGCGGTTCTTTTAATTGCGGGCGGCGTCAGAGCATCGACTTGCAATTCGCGGCGTTGACAGCGCCGACAGATTTTAGCGCCGCGAACACGTCAGCTATAGGCAAGCCCATGACATTAAAAAAGTCTCCATTGATTTTTTCCACAAAAAGGGCGCCCACGCCTTGTATCCCGTAGGCTCCGGCTTTGTCAAACGGTTCGCCTGTGCTTATGTACGCGCGCGCTTCGCTGTCGGTAAAATTTCTCATATATACGTCGGAGCTTTTGACAAAGCTGCGCCTCCCTCGCGGCGCGATTATTTCCACGCCGGTATAAACGACATGTTTTTTGCCGCTTAGTTTCGTCAATATGCGTACGGCGTCGTTCTCGTCAGCGGGCTTGCCCATTACGCTATCGTCGAGCGATACGACCGTGTCGGCGGCGATTATAACCGCTGGTTCGTTTATTGTTTCGGCCACGGCTTCAGCCTTCATGCGGGCAAGTTCCGTTACGATTTCCGAAGGAAGACTGTCGGGCCGTAAAGTTTCGTTTATGTTCGGCGTTATGATGTCGAATATCAAACCTATCTGTTTAAGCAAGCGTTTGCGACGCGTCGAAGCGGACGCAAGTATCAATTTTTCCGTTTTTATCTCTGGCTGACAAGCGTTTGACGTTTGTTTCAGCATACGTTATCCCACCATCTGAATTGAATTCTTTAGTATGCGACATTGTCGCCTCCAGGCATTTGGCCGCGTTTATTTTTAGCGCGGATAGGTTCGGCGTATATGCGCGGGAGTTTTTGACGAAGCGGAGGCGCTTATACGGCGTGTTTATTCCAGCCGGCGTAATGCGGGCGGCGTTGGTTCCGGTTCCGGGTTCGGCCCTTACGCAAGCGAGTTTATACTGAACTCAACATGACCGAACCGGGCGTGAAATAACAAGTTGGATGTCAATTTTATTTGACGACGGTTCCTAAGTTCTTTTGTACACGATGATCGCGATAGCGGAGCCTATAACGCCGCCCAAATTGAGACGAACAAGCAAGGCGAACTGTAGTTTTATTACGTGTAGATCCAGCGCTACAGGTTCGGTAAAGCCGAAATTCGTGCCGTAGGCGAGAGCTTTTAAAAATGGCAGATCCGCGGCGTACTCGCCGACGAACGCGCCAAGCGTCAGCCCCGCCAACAGTAATAGAAACAGGTTCCACGGATTTTTGAGGTTTTTGCCAGAGTACATTAAAATCGCTCTCCCGTTCGTTACGTGGAATTTTCATAGTTAAGAACCGCTATTATTTCGCTATCGTATGACGCCGCCGCCGACTACCGCGTCGCCGTCATAAAAAACGACCGCCTGACCTGGCGTGACGGCGCGCTGCGGCTTACGAAAGCGTACGGAGACTTCCCTTTCGCCGACAGGCGTTATGACGGCGGGAGCTTCCGCTTGGGAATAGCGCGTTTTCGCGGTTACTTCCATAGGCGTTTCCAGTTTGTCTATGGATATAAAATTGACGTCGCCCGCCGTTAAGCTTTCCGAATATAGGTCGGATTCTTCGCCGACGACGATTGTCGCCGAGAGCGCGTCTTTGGATATCACGTACAAAGGCCTGTCAGAGCTTATCCCCAGCCCTTTGCGTTGACCTATGGTATAACCTATGACGCCATTATGCCGCCCCAGCTCGTTCCCGCGTTTGTCGACAATGACGCCGGGTTTTGGCTCAGCGCGCGTCGCATTGGAAATGAAACCGGCGTAATCGCCGTTTCTTACGAAGCATATGTCTTGGCTGTCAGGTTTTTGCGCTACGGAAAGCAGTCCGAATTTTTCCGCGCGCGCGCGCGTCTCGAGCTTACTAAGAGCGCCGAGTGGAAACAGCGTCTTTTCAAGCTGATGTTGTTTCAAGTCGTACAATACGTAGGTTTGATCCTTTTCAGCGTGTTTAGCTTTTTTCAGTAAATAGCGTCCGGAGTTTTCGTCACGTTCAACGCGAGCGTAATGACCCGTCGCTAAATAGTCAGCGCCAAGCAATTCCGCGCGTTGGAGCATCAGCGGGAATTTGACGTAACGGTTGCAATCTATGCAGGGGTTAGGCGTTTCGCCGTTTTCGTAACTTCGAGCGAAGCGATCTATTACATTTTCGTGAAATGACCTGGCGAAGCTGAAAACATGGTGGGGCATGTCCATGCGCAGCGCGGCGGTTTTAGCGTCCGTAATATCCTCGAGTGAACAGCAGGAGCTGTCGTAATCCACGCCTATTCGCTCGTTATCGAACAATTTCATCGTGGCGCCTTGCACGTCATAGCCTTCATTTTTTAAAATAAGCGCCGCGACCGCGCTATCCACGCCACCGCTCATGGCGACTAAAACTTTTTTTTTCATTTTTCAATCCCTTGCCCTTAGTCCGCGAGACGCTATGAACGCGGGGTATGTTCGGCGGTTTTATAGCGGCCCATAAGGTCATCCACGATGTCGCGCATATCTTTTCCGCCGTAAAGAAAAGCCATAGCCTCTTTAACTATAGGCATCTCCACTTTATGAATCTCCGATAGCTTATGCGCTATATTGACGGCGTTCACGCCTTCGACGACCATGCGAACTTCTTTCAGCGCGGCGTCGAGCGTATAGCCTTTGCCAAGGAGTATGCCGGCTCGACGGTTGCGGCTGTGCGCGCTTGTACATGTGACGATGAGGTCGCCTAAACCCGAAAGACCGCTGAACGTCGAGCGTTCCGCGCCCATAGCGACGCCAAGGCGCGTTATTTCCGCCATGCCGCGGGTCATTATGGCGGCTTTGGCGTTGTCGCCGAAGCCAAAGCCGTCGGATATGCCGGCGACGAGCGCGATTATGTTTTTGAGCGCGCCGCCCAGCTCGACGCCGATGATATCTCTATTGGTATAGACGCGAAATGAATGGCACATAAAGATATTTTGAACATGCTTAGCGACGGACTGATCTTTTGAAGCCGCGACAATCGCCGAAGGCGTTCCGCGCCCCACCTCTTCCGCGTGGGTAGGGCCTGACAGAGCCGCGACTCCGCTTTTAGGCGCGAATTCTTCTATAACCTGCGAAAGACGTATGTTTTTTACTTCATCAAAGCCCTTTGACACGCTGATTATCGTATGATTCTCATCAAAAAAACGAGCGAAACGTTCTAGAGTTTCGCGCATATGGGCGGACGGAACCGCGCATACGACCGCTTCGGCGTTCGCCATAGCCTTTTCAGGGTCAGTGGTGACAGCTATAGTTTTTGGGACAGGTATGCCTGGCAGAAACTCTTTGTGTTCGCCGTCCCGATCTATCGCGTCGGCTTCTTTTTGTGAGTAGGACCACAGAGTTACGTTCTTACCGTTCGTCGCTAAAAGTATGGCTAGAGCCGTGCCCCAGCTTCCTGAACCAATCACCGTTATGTTCATAGACGTTTCACTTCCTTTTCGCTTTAAAGTTTTAAGACCTTGGGGGACTCCGTCCCCCCAACGCCCCCAGCTAAGGGACTTCGTCCCTTAGGAACCCTTTTACGCTTCGCGTTAGTTAGGGGAGTTATTGGGGCCGCGCGGTTTTGAGTTTAAGACCTTGGGGGACTCCGTCCCCCAACGCCCCCAGCTAAGGGACTTCGTCCCTTAGGAACCCTTTTACGCTTCGCGTTAGTTAGGGGAGTTATTAGGGCCGCACGGTTTTGAGTTTAA
>JAISER010000072.1 GCA_031263985.1 Clostridiales bacterium
GCGCGCTACATGAACCCGGCGACAGGCTCGTTTATAACGATGGACGCGTACCAGGGCGACACGCGGGACCCCGTGACGCTGCATAAATACCTGTACGCCAACGCCAACCCCGTGACTTATAGCGACCCTACCGGGTATTTCGGTTTGGCGAGTTTTTCGACAGGTTTAACTGTAATGAGCGTTTTGTCGACATACGCTATTAACCCCTTATTGGGTACGGTTAACAGTCTTTTACATGGCACGATAAATAATATGTTATGGGCGGAGGCATCGCCGTCACAGACCGATTATATAGGAGAGTTTATAGGCGTTGTGCAGAAAAGTATGGTTAATAGAGCTTGGGATGTCGCAAAGAATGGTCAATATACTCGTGAAGCGATGGTAGAGGACGCGGCTAGTATGATAAACCAAATTTTTGCAGTTAACGCGCCTCCTAACGCGCTTGGAGCGGCGGTTGACGCCATAAATGGAGCGACTGACTTTGTTGGAAAAATGATGTCTTATTTGAACAAGTTTAATGTACCTGGATTAGACGCGGCAGATAAGGTGCTCGGCGTAATCAATAAGATAGCTGAGATTCTAAAATCAGTAGCGTTATTAGTTCATACATATGCGCTTCTTCAAGCTATAGGAACTTTATATGGTTCTGGAAGTATAGGTGTAACTTATGCGAGATGTCTGTACCGTATTACTGCGGGCAGTGACGCTGAGGCCGCGGCGGCGCATAAAGAAATGATATTCTGGAATGAATTGGGTATGTTTGACCTCTTGGCTCCTGCTTTACCGGATATAACGGCGGCTGTTTTTTTGCTAGCAAAGCTAAACAAGAACGAAAAATAATGTTTAAATATTGAGGAAAAGTCTTCGGCTATTTTTGATATTGGCGTTAGGGTGGAAATGCCTTTATGACAAGGACCTCTCCCGCCGACAAAGGAGCGTCTATGACAGGCGCGCTATCGCCTGAAACACGGCTTTAATGACAAATGGGGGCGGTTTACCGCCCCTTTTGTCATGCGGTTAGATCCGGAATATTTTATAACTAAGAAAACCCGTTCGACTTATTGGCGAGCGGGCTTTCTTAGTTTCTTATGATATGCGCTTACCTAATAATTCCACATCGTTTCCCTGATAAAATTCTTCAAATTTATCATAATAATGGAAGATGAACAAGGATAGCGCGAAGGAGGCTTCAAAAACGTGGTAAATAAATTATATTTGCAAAACGACGCGCTCGACGCGGCGCTGCGAACGACCGTTTTTAAAAATGACGTTATACAAGACAACATAGCCAACGTGGACACGCCGGGCTATAAAAGAAAGTCAATGGCTTTCGATGGGATATTCGCGGACGCTCTTTATGACGCGCGACGGGGCGGCGATCTCAGCGCGACCGCGCTTACGCCGCGTGAACGCGTTTATGATACGGGCAGTTGGCGGCTTGACGCCAATAATGTGAATATAGATTACGAAATGGCGGCTATGTATGAAAACGCCATTAAGTATGAAACTTTGGCGTCAAGCGTGATCAATAACTACAAACGGCTTCATTTGGTTGTAAACGGCGCTTAGCGCCTGTTTAATATCTACATTTCGCGTCTTTTCGGCTGATTTTCCGCCACACTTTGTCAGCGTTCTTTGCGTATATTCTTCGAATACGCGGCGTTCGCGCTTCCGCGTTTGGCTAAAAATCATCACGAAAATCCGCTAAAAGCAAGATATTAAACAGGCGCTTCAAAGAAACCGTTCACGCAAAGGAGAATGAATCATGTCGTTTTTAAGCTCAATGGACGCGAGCGCGAGCGGGCTTACCGCGCAAAGACTGCGTATGGACATTATATCGGAAAACATAGCGAACGTGACGACGACGCGAACGGGGGACGGCGGGCCATATCGCCGCAAGACCGTGCTGTTTCAGGAAAGAGGCGAGCCTTTCGCTTCCAGCTTGGAGCGCGCGAAGAGCAAAGGCGTTAAAGTTACGAGCGTTACGGAGGACAGAACGCCGGGTATGCTTGTCTATGAGCCGGAGCATCCTGACGCGAACGCGGACGGCTATGTGCTGATGCCTAACGTAAATATAGTTCGCGAGATGACGGATATGATTTCAGCGAGCCGCTCTTACGAAGCCAACGTAACCGCGATGAATCTGACAAAATCTATGGTAGCGAAAACGCTCGAAATAGGACGCTGAACGAATAGGAGGCGATAAAAACGGAAGCTGTTGGAATGAAAACTATGGACGGCATAATAAGCGACTTTTTAAAGCCGACAGCCGACGCTAAAAAGGAAAATGTCTTTGACAAGATTCTTGACGCGACGGTTAGGCTGTTTGATGATACGAACGCGGCGCAGAAAGACGCCGAGGCGGCGCAAATGAGTTTCGCGGCGGGTGAAAGCGACGATGTGCTCGCCGTCATTATGGCGGAGCAGAAGGCGTTGTCGTGCCTTAACGTTACTGTGCAGCTTATGAACAGAACTATTGAGGCGTACAAAGAAGTCATGAGAATGCAGTTTTAGTGATCACACGTCGATTAGACGTATAAAACGCGCTAAATTCTAACCGTTTGTCCGGTAACTTCCCGACTGGCGCTAAGCGCGAAAGGATTTCAAAAGGGACAAAGTCCCTTTTGCAGGGGTAGAGGGACGGAGTCCCTCTAAGAGGAAGACCTCAAAGTCTGTAAAGAAAAGAGGTGAATGAATGCGGGAAAGGGTAGAGAGTTATTTTCGCGGAGCTCTGAACAAGTGGAACAGTCTCGAGAAGGGCGTGAAAATAAGATTGGCGTCGGTAGCCGGAATATTGCTGGCGGCTCTCGCAATGACGGCGTTTATACTGGCGCGCCCTAAGATGGCGGTATTGCGCAGAGGTTTGGACGCGATATCGATTTCTCAAATAACGGCGGCGCTTGACGAAGAAGGCATAAAAAGTAAGGTAACGAACAATTCAACAGCTATAGAGGTAGCGCAAAGGGACTTGACCGACGCGCAAATAGCTTTGGCGGTAGCGAACGCGCCCAATCACACCGGTTCGTTCACTTATGAGGACGCGCTCAATTACAGTGGAATGGGTTCTACGGAGTCGGTAAAGCTGCAAAATTTTAAACGGGTGAAAGAAAATGATTTGGCGGAGAGTCTGGCGCGCGTCGAAGGGGTCAGGCAAGCGTCGGTCCAGTTGGTTATTCCGGAGTCTGATAACTATTTTATAAAAAACAGCCAAAAGTCATCCGCCGGAGTAGTTCTGATGCTTGATCGGCCTATGGATAAAAATCGCGCGGCGGGCATAGCGCGTTATATTTCGCGCAGCGTGGAAGGGCTGGATATCGAAAACGTTGAGATAATCGATCAGGACGGCAAGACTCTTTATTCAGGAGCGGGCGCGGACGAGGAGGCGCTTGGAAACGAATATGACGCGGAGCTTGCCCGTAAAAATGAGATTGAGGCTAAGATACGCGCGACGCTAGCGCCGCTCTACGATGAGGTTCATCCTACGATAAATCTTGTGTTGAATTGGGACAGGCGGCAGGAGAAAGACCGCGTGTTTACCTCGCCGGTAGCGGACAGTCAAACGGGACTTGTAACGAATGAAAAGACGAAAAGCCGTTCGGCGACGGGCGGGGGGACGCAGGGCGAGCCGGGTTTGGCGGCGAACGACGCGGTGGCTCCTACGTATGAATTCGCCGGTAATACGTCAATAAACGAAAATGAAAAAAACCGTGAGGCTGAATATTTATATAATGAGACGGAAAGCATAGCTAGCCTCGGGTTTGGGGAAATTAAGCCGGATGAATCGTCTGGGTCCGTAGTGGCGTATAAGTATAGAAAATATGACGAACGGTATTTGACGGACAACAATCTTTTGGAAGGCTTGACGTGGCGACAGTTTAAAGACGCGAAGAAATATGAGCTTATAGAAGTGGAAAGCGACATAGTGGAAGCGTTGAGGACAGGCACGGGCATACGGAACCTTTCAGTGATAGGGTTTGAGATACCCGTGTTTTACGACGAACAGTCCGCGCCTTTAAACTGGCGCCTTATGACGATGCTTGGACTTTTGGCGCTTTTGCTGGCGTTTCTAGTCTTTGAATTCTTTAGAAATTCGCGACGTGAGGAGGAAGAGGAAGCGGAGCCTGAATTGTCTGTGGAGGACCTTCTGATAAGTTCACGTATGGAAGAAAATCGAGAAGAGGAAATAGCTAAGGAATTAGAAGAAGTGACGAAAAAACAGAGATTAGCGGAAGAATCTGACGCTAAAAGAGCAATCGATAAATTTGTGGACGAAAGTCCGGAAGTCGTGGCGCTCCTTCTGCGCAGTTGGCTTAGCAAAAGTTGGGAGTGAAGAAATGGCAGTCAACACCATGGAAATGTCCGGCAGTAAGAAAGCCGCCGTGTTGCTCATCGCGTTAGGCCAGGAGAGGTCCGTTAAGATCTTTAAGCGCCTTAAAGAGGACGAGATAGAGACGCTTACGCTTGAAATCGCCGGAATTGGAACCGTTTTGCCCGAAACGAAACAACAAGTTTTGGAAGAGTTCTATCATATGTGTATGGCGCGCCAATATCTCGCCGAAGGAGGCATAGATTACGCGAAACGACTGTTGGAACAAGCGGTAGGCAGAGATAAAGCCCGCGAAATTTTAGGCAGACTGACGACTACGCTTCAAACGCGTCCGTTTGAGTCTATAAGAAAAACGGAGTCAAGTCAGATCACAAGCTTTATACAGAACGAGCATCCTCAGACGATAGCGCTTATACTGTCATATTTGCAGCCGAACCGCGCCGCGGAGGTCATTGGGGAACTGCCTCAAGAGAAGCAGGCTGACGTAGTAAAGCGCATAGCTCTGATGGACCGAACATCACCGGATATAATAAAAGAAGTGGAGCATGCGCTTGAAAAGAAGCTGTCTTCGCTTATGACGGAAGATTATACTACAGCGGGCGGCGTGGACTCCGTCGTGGAAATTTTGAATTCTATAGACAGAACGACGGAAAAACGCATTATGGACGTGTTGGAGATGGAAGACGCTGAACTATCTGAAGATATCAAACGCAAGATGTTTGTGTTTGAGGATATTGTGACGCTCGATAACCGCTCCATACAAACGGCTTTGCGCCAGGATATAGATAACAGAGAGCTGGCTATGGCGCTAAGAGGCTCTTCTCAGGAAGTGCAGGATGTCGTTTTCAACAATATTTCAAAGCGTCTCGCTTCCATGATACGCGAGGATATGGACTATATGGGTCCCGTGCGACGCGCCGATGTGGACGAAGCGCAGCAGAAAATTGTGGCGGTCATACGAAGGCTGCAAGAGTCCGGCGAGATATTCTCCGCGCGCGGAGGAGGTGACGATATAATTGTTTGAGGACCTTGGAAAGAGATGGGAAAGACCTTGGGGGCGCCGCCCCCAAACCCCCGCAAAAGGGACATCGTCCCTTTTGAAACCCTTTCTCGAAAACTTCGCCGCGCTCAGTTTTCGGAGGACATAGCGGTTCGATTCATTCGGAACTGGTGGTAAGGGAATTATTGCGTAAGGGATAAGACCTTGGGGGTGCCGCCCCCAAACCCCCGCAAAAGGGACATCGTCCCTTTTGAAACCCTTTCTCGAAAACTTCGCCGCGCTCAGTTTTCGGAAAATGCGGCGGTTCGGTTCGTTCGCGGTTGATAATAATGGGAAGAGAGTTCTTACGTAAGAAACTGTTCGAAAGGGACTTTGTTTTTTGACCGTCTTTAGCCTTTAGCGAAACGCGCGTATGCGCGATTCGCCGGTAAAGTTCTTTGCCCAGCTTTCTTTCAAGAAAGCTGGCGGGTGTGGGCGGAGCCCACAATCTTTATATAACTTTTAAAAAAGCTGGCGAACGTGGTGGGCGGAGCCCGCGATATTACAGGAGGAGATGAAAATTGTCTGGTCGCGTATTGAAAGACGTGTTTGTAGACGATCAAATCAGCATAGCCGCGCCGCCGCCATATATAATGGAGATTGAAGCCGAACCGGCTGAAAGCGTAGCTGGAGCGACTATTATAGAAAATGCCCGGAGCGAAGCGCGCGGCATCATTCAAACCGCGCGCGAAAGCGTAAAAGCGTTGATCACCGATGAGACGGCCAAAGCCCATGAAGAGGGATTCAAACAAGGTTACGCTGACGGCGCGAAGAAGGCCGAAACGCTTTTGTTTAGGCCAAAAACGCTTATGTTAAAGGCGAAAGCGCTTGTGAAAAAAGCCGAAAGACAAATTGAACGAACTAAGAAAGAGCGCGATGAAGCGCTGGAAAACGCGGAAAAGGACGTTTTGAACCTTATTATGAACTTAACCGAAAAAATAGTTGGATTTACGGAGGCGGTAAACCCGCAAATCATTATGGCGCTTATAAGATCCGGTCTGCGCGAATCATCCGACCGCGCGACCGTTCGTGTGAGCGCCGAGGATTATGACGTCGTTTTGGGAGGCAAAGACGAGCTTGTAAAGAGCCTGGGAAAGCCTGTGGACATTGAAATATCTAAGGACATGTCGCTGGCGAGGTCTGAATGCGTGATACAGACGCCTTACGGTTCTGTGGACTGCGGTCTCGATACGCAGATCAATTCGCTGAAAAACGCTTTGAGCTTGATATATGGGGAAGGCGTTGGCCATGATTATTGACGTTGGCAAATACAATGGCGTTTTGGAACGCAAGCTAGTGAAAAAAACAGGGCGTGTGACGCGCGTAGTCGGTCTGACGATAGAGTCTGAAGGACCGGACTTAAGTGTAGGAGCCTCGTGCGTTATAGACGGCTCGATATTAGCGGAAACGATAGGGTTCAAAGACGGCCGCGCGCTGCTTATGCCGCTTGGCTTCATGAACGGCATACGTCCGGGCAGTTCCGTAGAGGCCGGAGAACAGCTTACGATTACGGTGTCAGACGATATCTTAGGGCGGGTTTTTGACGGACTCGGCAGACCGATGGACGGGAAGCCGCCGCCTAAAGGTCAAAAATTGGAACTAGGCGGCGTTCCTCCAAACGCGCTTACAAGAAAGCGTATTACAACGCCGCTTCCGCTTGGCATAAAAGCTATAGACGGCATGCTTACCGTCGGAAAAGGCCAGCGGCTTGGCGTTTTTTCAGGCAGCGGAGTGGGGAAGAGCACGCTGATGGGCATGATAGCGCGCAATACGGAAGCTGAGGTGAACGTGATAGCGCTCATAGGTGAGCGCGGGCGCGAAGTGCGCGAGTTTTTAGAGCGAGATCTGGGCGATGAGGGGCTTAAGCGATCCGTCGTAATAGTCGCCACATCGGACCAGCCCGCGTTGGTTCGGCTTAAAGCCGCTGAAACGGCGACGCGCGCGGCGGAGTTTTTCCGTGATAGAGGCAAGGACGTGCTGCTGTTGATGGACTCGCTCACCCGTTACGCGATGGCGCAGCGCGAGGTTGGGCTTTCGGCGGGAGAACCGCCGGTGTCGCGAGGATATACGCCGTCGGTGTTTTCCATCATGCCAAAACTGTTGGAACGCGCGGGTAATTCGGAAAAAGGCTCTATAACCGGGCTATATACCGTGCTTGTGGAAGGCGATGACATGACGGAGCCAGTGACGGACACGGCGAGAAGCATTTTAGACGGGCATATCGCGTTAGATCGTAAAATAGCCGATCGCAACAGGTATCCCGCCATTGACGTTTTGGGGAGCGTCTCACGCGTAATGAACGATATTATAACGCCGGAACATCGCGAAGCGGCGGATGTTATAAAAAGCGGCATGGCGGTCTACAGTGAAGCGGAAGATTTAATAAATATCGGCGCGTACTCACGCGGCGCCAGCGCGGAGATAGACGACGCCATAGATAAACGTCCGGCTATAGAGGCGTTTTTAAGACAGAAAACGGACGAAAACTTCAGTTTTGAGGAGATTGTGGCGGAGATGGAGTCTATCGCTGGTTAATGAACGGTGATGCGAGCGTTGGTCGTATTTTTTAGAGGCAGGTAAATGGCTAAATTTATTTTCAAGCTCCAAAAGCTATTGACCATAAAAGAAAAGATTGAAAAACGGGCGTTTTTGGAGTTTGGCGCGGCGATGTCCGTTTGGGAGAAGAAAAAAAAAGAGAAAAATCGTCTTCAAACGTCACTTGAAAAATGCGTTGAAGCGTTCAGAGAAAATGCGAGAGCGGGGGCGAAGCCGCTCGAAGCGATAATGTACAACGGTTATATCGACGCGCTCGGCGCCAATATAACCGAAAAGGAAGCGGAGATAGCGGACGCCGAAAAGCAAGTGAAATTAAAAAGGCTCGTTCTCGCCGAAGCGGCTAAAGAGCGCAGGGTTCTTGAAAATTTAAGAGACAGGCGGCGCGAGGCGTATTTGGCGACGGAACAACTGGCGGAGCGGCGCGCTATAGACGAACATGTAAGTTATCGGTTCGGCGCTTTTAATGAATACAGCGGAGATTGAATTATGGCGAAAAAAGATAAGAGGGTTCCGGAAGAAAAGTTGGAAGACGGCGCTATAAAGGAAGTTAAGCCGAAAAAGAAGCGGAAAAAGCGCGTATTGGCGTCGGTGATTACGCTTTCATTATTGGGCGTTTTTCTGGCGGTTGTCGTTTTCAATCCGCTTAACATAAGACGGCGTTATATTACGCCTGTCGCGAGGCGGATACCTCTGATTAAAAATTTTACGGAGGTAGACGACGCGGGGCTTACGCGCGCTGAGCTGGAGGCGACTATTGCTAGCCTTGAAACGGAACTTGAGGGTGAGCGGCGGCTTAATGATGAGATGACGGAAAAGAGCGGGCAATATGTCAAGGAGATTTCGCGTCTTAAAGATATAGAGGCTCGTCAAGCCAAATTTCAGGTGGAAAAAGAAAAATTTGACGCCATGATAGTCCAGGGAGATCCAAAAGCTTACGTCGAGTTTTACGAATCCGTATTACCCGAAAACGCCGAAGAGCTTTATGAAAACGCGGTAAGCGACATAAGCCGTGACAGGGAGTTTAAGAAATATATAAACGCCTTGCGGGAAGCGGACGAAGAGGCGAGCGCGAAAATACTTGAAACCTTGGCGGCGGGCGATATGGAGCTTGTGGTGGATATCTTGCGAGGTTTTGACGCCGAAAAATGCGGCTCAATCTTGAGTGCGATGGAGACTGGGACGGCGGCGGATGTAGTAAGGAACATGTCGCCGATATGATTTCGTTTTAAGGACGTGATTAATGTGATAAACGCGGTTGAAGCGAAGTTATTGCAAGGGAGCGCCGCGCAGGGGCCGATCGAAAAGAATCGCGGCGAGACAGCGTTCAGCGAAGTTTTTGACGCGGCCGAAAATGCGGCCCGAAAAACCGCTGAAAAGGTGGAAAGGCGCCCCGGGAAAAGGGACGGCGTAAGAATAAGAAAGAGAGACAGAGGTGAGAAAAGCGCTCATGATCAAGAGGGGGCGTTTGAAAACGGCGTCGAGCGAGCGCCGCGCCGTATGACGGCGGAGGCGCCGTTAGACCGTGATTTGACAGCGGTCATTTCAGCGTTGATGATGCCGTCGTTAGCGGCGATGCCGCCGGCGTCAACGGAGGATGGGGTTTGGGAAGATTTGCCATCAATGTCGTTGTCTATTACAGGGGCGCTGGCGGAGGCGCCATTGGAGACAGTGACGGCGGATATGGAAGCGGCGGCGCCGCTGATGATGACGGCGGAGTCGGGTGAGATGAAGGCGCTTGAGACGACGACGAAGATGTCATTGGCGGAGTTCGGGCGCGAAGTCGATAAAGTTGCGGAAGAGGAGTTTAATGCGCCGAGATTAGAGTTTTTGGCCGCCTTGGGACGTGACGTCGATTACGATTTGGAGGGCGCCGAGGGGATGTTGGATAAAACGGCGGAATACGCCGATGAATTCATGCTGGGCGATATTGAGTCGGCGGATTTTACACTCGCGCCGGAGGCCGCGGCTGAAGACAGCGATGTCTTGACGGGCGCTAAAATGGAGGCTATTTCATTAAGCTTATTAAATGAAGGCGCGCCGATGGAATACGACGCGGGCGAGACTGATAGGCTTCTGGTGAGGGACGCGGTTTACCGCGACGCTTTGGACGAGCCTGACGGCGATTCCGTCAATGAGACGACCGCGCGAGGCGTGGATGACGACGGAGAGCGAATGACGCGCGTTCCCATAGTTGAGCGCGGCGCCGGAACCGCGCATGTTGATGAAGATGATGATTTGCGCATTTCAAAGAAAGAAGCGCCGCCAAATGAAAAAATCGCGTACGCCAAAAATCAGTTCGTGTCGGAAGAACACGTTGACGGCGCCGGGGAGGACGCGTTCGCCGAGCGAAACATCGAATACATCGCGGAAAAAATAGTTGAAAACGCGGATATTGAAAGACGCGGTGACTTAGCTGAAGTGCGCATACAGTTAAAACCGGAGCGGCTGGACGCGGCGATGTTGAAAATATCGTCCGAAAACGGCGTGGTGACGGCGAGTTTCGTTGTAAAGGACGAAAATATACGGCGAATTATAGAGGCGAATTTCAGCGCGCTTAGAAATGCGCTTTTAGAGCAGGGATTACAAATAGCGGATTTGTCCGTTTCCGTCGGACAAGACGAACGTTTCGCGCGCGACGGCTGGCGCGGCGAGGGCGAGAGAGAGGTTGTGAGGATAAAAGCGAAAGAAGCGCGGCGTCCCAGGTATCAGGGACCTGATGTTTTGCAAGATGGTGGAGCTATAGATTGCAGCGCTTAATGCTGAGTTTAGGATGCGTCAAATAATAAATTGATGGAATTCCACGCCGCGATTTCGTCGTCAGGCGAGGCGGAGGAATGAAGGGCGGTATGGCGACCGATGACAACGTGGCCGGACCGGGCGCGAAAAAGACGCGAAACGGAGATTTTGAACAGGCTCTAAGGAGGAAAGGCGTATGATGGATATAACGGGAGCGGGCGGCGCGCTCTGGCGCGACATGAACGGCGTGGAGAACGACGCTATAGCGGAGAGCCGGCGAATAGTCGGCGGAGAGCTTGACAAAGACGCTTTTTTAAAATTGCTTGTAACGCAGCTGCAACATCAGGATCCGCTGAATCCGACGGAAGACAAGGAGTTTATAAGCCAGATGGCCCAGCTTACGACCGCGGAACAGATGAAAAATATGTCGCGCGCCTTCGCTTGCAATCAGGCGTATGATCTGATGGGACTCATCGCGAAAACGGCGCCGTCCGGGGATGAGGACGGGCGCGTTAGGGAAACGCAGGGCGTCGTTACGGGCGTTCATATAAAAAAGGACGGCGTATCGGTCATTATAGACGGCGTTGAGACGCCTCTTGAAAATATCGAGAAAGTGGCCTTAAACGAAGCGAACTTATAGTGGAGAGGAGCTTTTTATCATGATGCGATCTATGTTTTCCGCCGTGTCGGGTTTGAGAGCGCACCAGACGAGGATGGACGTTATAGCGAATAATATATCAAACGTGAACACCATCGGTTTTAAAAGCGGGCGCGTGACATTTAGCGAAGTCTTTAGCCAGACTATATCGGGCGCGACGGGCCCGAACGCCGAAACGGGACGCGGCGGTAAAAACGCCATGCAGGTCGGGCTGGGCGCTAACGTAGCGTCCATAGATTTGCTTATGAAGACGGGCGCGGCTGAACGGACGGACAATCCGTTTGACATTATGATACAAGGGGACGGATTTTTTATAGTCGGCGACTCAAGCGGCGACTATTTTACCCGCGCGGGCGCGTTTAACTTCGACAGGGACGGAAACATAGTGAACGCGTCGGGCATGAACGTAATGGGTTGGGAAGCGTACAAGGACAACGACATAAATTCAAACTCTTTTGGGAAATTCGTGGTTAGAGAATCCATAGTGAAGCCGATTAATATATCCGGAACCAGAGGGTATATCGAGCCTGAACAAACGACGGCCATAAACTTTGACGGTAATCTGAATCCCAATGAAAGTCTGACGAAAGAAGGCACGATGGACTTTTACGATACGGTAGGCAACCGTTATGTAGTTGACGTTATTTACAGATATATAGCGGCGGCGGTAGGCGCTCCGGGTCATTGGGACATCAGTTTTGGCAATTACGCGTATGTAAATGGCGACAGGACGGAAGACGCGCTTGAAATAAGTTCAGCGCCGTCGGCGGGCGGCGTTACGGTGACCGTAGCCCAAAACCCATCGCCGGCGAACAATCGCCCGCCTGTCGTATGGGGCGCGCCGATAGCGACGCTGACGTTTGACACGTCAGGTTTCTTGGCGTCGGCCGCGCCGGCTGGAACGGTCGCGACGCCGGGCGCGTATGATATGCAATTGATTATAGACAAAGGCTCCACGATAGCGCTTACGCCCGATTCAGACTTTGGCTTAAACGGTGAGATAACGCTGGATTTCGCTGACATGCGGCAGTTCGCGAACGAACTGACCGTCGCGCGAGCTACGAGGGCGGATGGAAACGCGCCGGGTTCGTTAACGGGCGTGTCGATAGGCGCCGACGGTATAGTGAGCGGCCGTTATACGAACGGCGTTTTGTCCACGCTTGCTCAGATACCCGTAGCGTATTTTGAAAACGCGGCCGGGCTTGAAAAAGAGGGCGACAACTTATATACGACAAGCGCGAATTCGGGCGACTTTGATGGAGTGGGCGAGGGGGTTCAAGCTCGCGGAGGGCAAATGATGGGCGGTACGCTGGAGATGTCAAACGTGGATTTAAGCGCTGAATTCACTTCAATGATTACTACTCAAAGAGGGTTTCAGGCTAACTCGAGGGTTATAACTACATCTGACGACATGCTGCAAGAGCTTATTAATATGAAGAGATGACGCGGCTTTTTCCTAATACTGAATTGTCACTAATCGGAATTTTCATAAATTTATGCATAGTAATTGAAATTTGGTAAAAATTATAAGTGACATATGAACGCCGGGATCGTTGGCTGCATATGTGGGGCGCTATTAACCGGTCAAATGATTGCGGGGACGGAATGATATATATAACGAAGTTGAACGGACGAGGCGCGGTTATAAACGCCGATTTGATAGAGATGATAGAAGCGAGCCCGGACACCATCGTGACTATGACGACCGGGCGCGTAATAATTGTAAAAGAGGCCGTGGATGACATTATAAAACGCGTCGTGGAATATCACGGAAAAATTAGCGAGGATGTCTGGAGGAGACGTTAAGTGGAAGAAAAGAACAAAGTTATGCTTGTAATCATTATGGCGTTACTTGCGCTGCTTCTCGCCGCCATTGGTTTTTTCGGATTCTCGCTTATGAAATTTATGAAAGCCGGAGCGCAGGGGGAGAAAGCGCATGCTGAAGGAACTTTAAGCATAGAGGAAGTGAAATTGGTAGAGCTTACGAAAGCTTTGAGCACAAATATTATGTCGGAAGCGGATAATTCGAGACATGTAGCCAGCGTCAACATATCGATAGGCGTTGACGGAACCTCAAAAAAGAGCGAGGATTTGATGGAGACGCTGCGGGAAAAGGAAAGCGTCGTAAGGGATATTTGCCTTGACGTATTGCGCGGAAGCGCTTATGAAGAACTTGCTGTGCCGGAAGGGAAAAATCAGTTTCGAGACGCCGTATTGGAGAAACTTCGAGGTGAATTTCAAACGAATTTAATCTATCAAGTTTATGTCAAGGATTGGTACTTGGAATGATTTTATAGCGGGGCGGTCTATAGCGCTGAAATCAGTTTGAAACATAGCCGACCCGGGCGAGGGTTCGAAACAAAGCCCGGCGTGAAAAAGACCGTTCGGACGGTTATGGTTTAGACTGAGTTCAGTATAAATTGATTAGCGGGCGGGTGACGATATGGCCGATGTTCTATCGCAAAGCGAGATAGACAGGCTGCTGAACGCGATAGGCGAAGGGGACGCGAGCAATATAGCGGTTAGATCCAGCGCAAAGGAGAAGCCGGTAAAAGACTATGACTTCACGCGGCCTTCGAAGTTTAATAAAGACCAACTCAGGTCGTTGGAAATAATATTCGACAACTTTGCGCGCCTTGTTTCCAGTTTTTTGACGGCGTATTTACGCTCTCCGTGCATAATCGATGTCGCCAGTTCGGAACAGGTGACGTTTAAAGAGTTCAGCAATTCGATAGCTAACCCGTCCATACTTTGCATATTGGGGCTTCAGCCGCTTAAAGGCTATATCTTAGTGGAGCTTTCGCCAAAGATAGGCTACGCCATAATAGACCGTGTGTTGGGCGGGACGGGACGCAGCCTTAAGAAGATACGCGATTTTTCCGAAATAGAAAAAATACTGCTTGACCGCATATTGTCTAAAATGTTCCGTTACATTGTGGAGCCGCTGGAAAATGTCGTGAAGGTCACGACCGTTTTGGAGAGAATCGAAACCAACGCGCAACTCGTGCAGTCCATAGCGCCCAGCGAGACTATCGCCCTCATAACGCTTACCATTGTAATAGGCGACGCCGAGGGATTTTTCACGTTTTGCATACCTTACAACGTCGTGGAGCCGGTTATAGAGAATCTGAGCGCTAAACGGTGGTTCAGGCAAAACATAAGTGAAGAAAAAGGCGAGGAGTCAAGAACGGAACTTGCGTCGCGCCTTGAAAAAACGTATGTCACAGTTTCCGCGATTCTGGGTAAAACGACAATTATGGTTAACGATTTTGTGAATTTGCGAGTCGGCGATATAATGCCTCTTGATTCATATGCGAATTCTTATCTTAACGTTATGGTAGGCGACCTTTTGAAATTTAAAGGCGCTCCGGGCGTTAACAGAGGTCGAAACGCCATCCAAATCGTCATGACGCTGGATGAAAAGGAGGAATAAATAATGGCCGACG
This sequence comes from Clostridiales bacterium, assembly GCA_031263985.1. Lineage (GTDB taxonomy): Bacteria > Bacillota > Clostridia > Lachnospirales > JAISER01 > JAISER01. The sequence continues at coordinate 14,763 of JAISER010000072.1, forward strand.
CGCTTGAAGCGAAGAATTTGGCGAAGAGCGAAACTTCCGAGATAAAGAAGAGAAGGGGTCCGGGCAGGCCGAGGAAAAAAGTCGAGGATGCGGTTTCTCCTGAAAATCACAAGGCGCGGGCGCAAGATGAGGAAATGGCTGCGGCGGATGACGCCGCGATCGCTGACGGAGGGAACGGCGTTTCTTCGAGCGCGACTGATGACGCCGGAGCCAAGGAGGAGGCTAATGGCGATTCCCCGTCTGAAGACTCCGGTGGCGCCAATGTGGGCGAAGATGGTTTAAATGACAAACAAAGGGACATTTTGGGAGAAATAAGCAACATATGCATGGGTACGTCGGCTACGACTCTTTCGATGCTTGTCGGGAAAAAAGTTGTGATAGACGCTCCTAGCGTATTTGTTAAGAATTGCAATTATATAACTGAGATAAAGGACTTTCCGTGTTTGAGCGTAAACGTGCATTTCACAACCGGCATACATGGCTCGAACGTTTTGGTTCTAAAAAACCATGACGTTAAAGTTATAGCCAGTTTGATGATGGACGGCGACGGAACTATCGACGAGGGTAAGCCGCTTGAAGAAATTGAGATAAGCGCGGTAAGCGAGGCCATGAATCAGATGATTGGTTCGTCGTCAACCTCAATGGCGGTGATGCTCAAACGTAAAGTGGATATAGACGCGCCTAACGCCAGCATTATGGAAGAGCCGGTGGATAATTTTTTAAGGCTGGCGGGCTTTGATACGGACGACAGAATAGTTTTCATAGTGTTTCGCATGCGAATAGAAAATGTTATGGATAGCGAGATAATACAGATTTTCGAAAAAAGCCTTGCGATTGACATGTTGGAAACGTTTGAGGAAAGTACGAACGACATGAACCCCGCGCCCTTGGAATCGGAGCGAACCGCGCCTGAACTGGCGGCGCCATCATTGGCGCAGGCGTCTCCGCCGCCCGTCGCGCGGCCCTTGCGACAGAACCAGGACGTGAATGTCAAGTCAGCGCGATTCCAAAATTTTTCCGAAGGCGGCGAAGCGCGGCAAAAGGAAAACATCGATATTATAATGGATGTGCCTTTGGAAGTCACGGTGGAGCTTGGGCGCACGCGTAAAAAAATAAAGGAAATTTTAGAGTTCGCGCCAGGATCGGTAGTTGAGCTTGACAAGCTGGCAGGCGAGGCTGTAGATATATTCGTGAACGGGAAATTTGTGGCGCGAGGCGAAGTTGTGGTTATCGACGAAAATTTTGGCGTGAGGGTAACGGATATAATAAGCCCGGAAAAAAGGATATAGTCTGAAATATTTACCGTTTTGCGCGGAAAGTTTACCGAATAGAGAAATTAGGAGTGAAGAAAAAGTGGGTGACAAAAAAATATTGTTGGTGGACGACGCGGCTTTTATGCGTATGATGCTTAAAAATATTTTGACTCAAAACGGCTATAACATTGTTGGAGAGGCGGAAAACGGGGCTATTGGCGTGGAGAAATACAAAGAGCTTAAGCCGGATCTTGTCATACTCGACATAACTATGCCGGAAATGGACGGAATACAAGCGGCGAAAAATATAAAAGCCGTTGACAGCGCGGCCAAAATTATCATGTGCTCGGCGATGGGCCAGCAGGAAATGGTTATAGAGTCTATACAGGCCGGCGCGCGGGATTTTATTGTAAAGCCATTTCAGCCTGACAGGGTTGTGGAAGCTGTAAATAAAGCTATAGGATGATGACTATGCTAATGAGCGCGATAGCTTTTATAATTTTGTCGGCGGTCGCGTATTTTGTAGTCAGGCGCGGTTTTTCAAGAACGCGCGGCGGCGGAATAAGGCTAACGGATAGCGTGTTTCTAGGTCAAAACACTAGCGTTCGGCTGATAAAAGCGGGCGAGCGGTTTTTGCTTATAGGCGTAACGAAAGAGAACATATCGCTTTTGACGGAATTAGACAAAAGCGATGTGTCTGAAACGGAAGAGACTTTTGGCCGACATGGCGCGGTTTCGTTCGACAGCGTTTTACGCCTTGCGACAGGGAGAAAATCTGGGATTAAGAGACGCTGACAGCGGATAAATTTTGATTTTCCACGGCAACTCGCGTCCGCTCTTTTCGCTTGTTTTATTGGAGGCAAGGCGATATGATGAAAATTTCTCGCGCTTTCTCAAGTTTCGATTTGCGAAAGCGGCGTTGGCTTGCGAAGGCGGCGGCGTTAACGTTTGCATGTATAATGATGGCCGCCGTGTGCGTGAACGCTTATGGAGCGCCTTCGATTTCATTGCGCCTCGGCGACAACGAGGCGGAAGTCGTTTCGGCGCTTCAGCTTTTTTTTATGCTGTCCGTTATAGCGCTCGCTCCGTTTTTGATTCTGATGATGACGTGCTTTACCAGAATAATAATCTCTCTGCATTTTTTACGTTCGGCGCTTGGTTTGCAACAGATGCCTCCGAATCAAGTTCTTATAGGCGTGGCGCTTTTTTTAACGTTGTTTGTTATGGGGCCTATCTTAACGCGAGTGAATGAGGATGCCATAACGCCTTATTCGGAAGGACGGATGAGTCAAAAAGAAGCCATGAACGAGGCCATGGAGCCGATCCGCGATTTTATGTTTATGCAGGTCGAAAATATCGACATGAATTTATTTATAGAGCTTTCCGGTGAAGAGTACGCCGCGCGTGAGGATATTCCGAACAGGGTGCTGATACCTGCGTTTATGCTCGGTGAGCTTACGAAAGGCTTCAAAATCGGGTTTATAATATATTTGCCGTTTTTGGCCATAGATATGATCGTATCGTCGGCGCTTATGGCTATGGGTATGATGATGCTGCCGCCCGCTATGATTTCTTTGCCGTTTAAGTTGTTACTGTTTGTTATATCGAATGGATGGAGCATAATAGTGCAGGGGGTTCTCATGACGTTTCGGTAACGCTTCGTATTGAGCGCGTTATCTTTAACGAATATTGAATCATACCGAGAGAGGGAGCGTTTAATATGGTTGCGCCCGCGCTTCGCGCGGACGCGGGGGTGGCGGTCTAGCTTCGAAACTTCGCTTCGCTCACGGCCTTCGCCAAAAAACGGCGCCGGCCTTTCGCCGCGCTCCGTTCCTCGCTAAGCCCGCCACCCTTTAAAACCACTGGCGTTGTCCGCGTCCGGTCGTTTCTTTAAACGGCGCGCTCAGTAATACTGAATTCAGTCTAAACCATAACCGCCCGAACGGTCTGGCTTTGTTGCGGAGTATTGCCAAGCCTATTGGTTCGCCTGGGTTTTGCGCTTAGCCCAACGCAAAAAATCCTCGCTCGGTTTGGCAATGTTTAAAACTGAGTTCGTCGCAGCGCGCAAAACGTCTTATTGTACGGAGTTCAGAGCCTGTTTAAGATCTAGCTTTAAGCGGATTTTTTGCGATGATTTTTCGCTGGAAACTTTGTTTTCGGAATTTGTCTATAATGCGCGGGAAGTTCCAAGTTCTAATTGTAGTTACTCCGCTAAATGGAGAGGAGACCGTTATGACGCAGGACGCTGTTTTAACGCTTACGCAAGCGACTTTGTTCACTGTGGTGTCCGTCGCCGCGCCGCCGCTTTTGATTGCTCTCGCGGTCGGAATTATAGTGAGCGTGTTCCAGGCGGTTACATCCATACAGGAGCCTACGCTCGCTTTCGCGCCTAAAATTTTAGCGGTGCTTTTGTCGTTGATACTTTTTGGGCCGTTTATGCTGTCGAGGTTACAGGAACTGTTTGTTGAGCTTTACATGAATATAGCTGAATACATCAAATAGCGTATTTTAGCGGATTGTTAATTCCAAGGAAGGAAGACGCGCTATGATCGATTTCGCGCCCATGGCGCTCGATAGTTTGTCGGAGGACATAGACGTTTTTCTGATAATTTTCGCTCGAGTCAGCGGTTTTATTGTGACGCTGCCGCCGCTGTCAGGCGCGTCTATACCGAACATGTCGAAAATAATGATTTCGATCGCGGTGTCCGTATTGTTGTTTGAGTCTGGCGTCGCGGGGACGATATCATATGAAGAGAAGATGTATGCAATTCTGATTGTAAGAGAAGCCGTTTTGGGTCTAGCGACAGGTTTTGTCGTTTACATGGCGTTTTCGGTTTTCGCTTTGGCAGGTCAACTCATCGATTTTCAAATAGGATTGTCGCTAGCCAGTCTGCTTGATCCGCTGACGCAAATCCAAATGCCTATAACCGGCAATCTATTGTATCTTATAATGTGTGTGGCGCTTATACGCACAGGCGGTTTGCACGCTCTGATAGCGGCTATGGCGAGTAGTTTCTCGAAAATTCCCGCTGGAGAGGGAGTCGCGGCGCTTGGTGAAGAGGCTGTTTTGGGGGCTATAGGACTTTTGGGGGAGGTTATCGCTTCGGGGCTGAGGATCGCCATGCCGATTGTAGCGGCCATGTTGATAATAGATGTGGTTTTAGGCATATTAGTAAGGACTGTACCGCAGATGAATGTGTTTGTCGTCGGTATGCCGCTGAAGATTATCGCGGGGATTATTGTTTTATATTTGATAACTCCGTCGCTCGCGCTGGCGTTTAAACACGTTTACAATACGATGATGGGGGCTGTGAAAGTCATGGCGTTGTCGCCGTGAATACTGTAGGTTTTTACTTAAAGCCAAACTTAAGGTTTTTCGACGAGACAAATCGAAGTGAACCGGCGACGCCAAAAAGGAGACAGCACGCGCGTGAGGAAGGGCAAGTCGTCAAAAGCCGGGAGATTGTAACGGCTTTTTCGCTTATAGTCGTATTTTTTTCGCTTAGGATATTGAGCGGTTATATGGTCGCTGAAACGAAATCATTTATGCGCTACTGCTTCGGATTGGTAAAAAGCGCGGATAGTGACTTAGCGTTGAATACGGCTTACGCGTTGCGGCGTGTGGCGTTAATAGCGATTCCAATAATGGCGGTAACGGTGGCGGTCGAATTCGCGGCGAGCGTAGCGCAGTCCGGATGGATTATTACATCAAAAATTATAACGCCGAATTTCTCGCGCCTGAATCCTGTAACCGGCTTTAAACGCGTGTTTTCGACGAGAGCGGCGGTGGCGCTGTTTAAATCGCTTTTAAAATTTTCAGTGATAGCGTATATTATTTATACGGTTCTGAAAAAAGAGATGAATGTCATGCCGTTTATTTTAGATATGCCCGCGATGGAAAGCGCCGCCTACACGGGCGGCGTCATTACGGAAGTCGGCATGAAAAGCGGTTTGATATTTCTTTTCATAGCGTTGGCGGATTATATCTACGAATGGCGCCGGCATGAAAAAGATATAAGGATGAGTAAACGTGAAATTAAAGAGGAGTATCGCCAGACGGAAGGCGACCCTCAAGTAATGTCGAGAATACGCCGGCGCATGAGAGAAGTCTCGGTACGCGGAATGATGAAGGACATGCCGAAAGCGGATGTAGTGATAACTAATCCCACGCATTACGCCGTGGCGCTTCATTATGACAAGCTAAAGGCGGCCGCGCCGGTTGTTTTGGCGAAGGGCGCCGACTATATGGCGAAGCGCATAAAAGAGGCGGCGATAAAGCATCGGGTGGAAATTGTGGAAAACGCTGAATTGGCGAGGGCGCTTTATAGGTCGGTTAAAATAGGGAAAGAGATACCCGCGGAATTATATCAGGCTGTAGCGGAAGTGTTGGCGTTTGTGTATAGGCTCAGACAATGACGCGTAGAGGAGGATATACGTGTCGTTTAACAGGCTAAAGCCCGTGAAGGGGTCATGGCTCAGGGCATGTTTGAGAATCCAATTCGTAAAGCCTTTTCAAGATCTCGCTTTTAGTGGATTTTTTGTGGTGATTTTCGCCAAACGCGAACGCCGAGTATTCGAAGGATATACGCAAAGAGCGCTGACAAAGCGTGACGGAAAATAAGCCGAAAAGACGCGAAACGGAGATCTTTGAACAGTCTTCTTAGTCAACGGTAAAGGCGTTTTTAATGTGCTCGATATTCATAAAATTATACTTTTGTATTTCTATCACGTCAAAACGAAAATTTTCATCGGGATTTTTGGATATATAGCTCATAGCGGTTTTTATGATTTTTTCGCGCTTTGATTTGGTCACCGCGGCACCTGGCGAACCGAAAGCAATGGTCGCGCGGTATTTAACCTCGACGAAAACGATATAATCATCGTCCTTGGCAATGATGTCAATTTCGCCATAAGGGGAACGGAATTGGGTCTCCAGTATTTTATAACCTGAGCCAAGCAAGAATCTCGCCGCCAGATCCTCTCCGACGGCGCCGACATATGCCGCCGCTCCTTTGTATCTCGGTATCATTTATTATGAAACCTCCCGGTTAATCAAAAGAGACGCCTAAGCGGCGCCCCTTTCGATTAGTTTTTAAGAATTTACGCTTATGTAAAAATATATAGCTTTGACTACGCTTGATCCCCGAAAAAGCCCTCAAGACCGGTCTTATCGAGATTATCCTTTTTCTGTCTGATTTTGAGCGTAAACGTGCCAATGCCTTCTTGATCGCCATATGACTCCGAATACGATACGACAAAAGCTTGGGGGAACGTAATTTTTCTTATGACTTGACCGGCCGCTATGACCTGAAGAACGGCCGCCCTGTAACTATCGGCTTTTTCAGCCTTGACTACGGACCATTTAGCCAAACCCAACGTAGCGCTGTTTGTTCTGCCGCCAATAGTATCTGTAGGCGTAAGAACCTTGCCGGTGACGGTTAACGTGTGCGAGGCGTCGGTCGAACGCGCGTTAGAATCGTCAGGCGTATCCATATTAAACTCAGCGGATATAATATCATTTTCATCAAAAACAATTTTGTCACTGTCAATATTAAGTCTAAAACCCATGGTATAACCTCCCAAAATAGATAATTTAATAGTGCGGTTAACCCGAGCGTGGAAGCGTAACGCCAGCTTTTCAAACGCAATCTGTTTTTCGAAGCGGTGAAAAAAAGATTAACGCTAAAAAGACATTGCGCCGCGTCACTTATTAAGTTAATTAAGTAATGGCTAACAAACGTGACGCGAGAGCTAATAAGGTATACTCACATAAAAGATAATAACAATTAAGCGATTGTTTGTCAATATATATTAAAAAATTTTTTATGTTTTTTTTCACGCCAAGAGCCGGTTCAAGATCCCCATTTAGCGTCTCTTCGGCTTATTTCTTCGAATACGCGGCGTTAGCGCTTCCGCGTTTGGCGAAAAATCATCACAAGAATCCGCTTAAAGAGAGATATTGAACAGGCTCTTAAGGCTGGCGGGATTTATGACAGCGGATAAATTATAGCGTTTATGTAGCGGTTAGGCGCGATATTTTAGTTTCACGAAAAAAGTATGGTGAAGACACTTGACATATTTTAGAAAATGAATTATTTTCTAAAATATTAGAGTAATTAATGTAAAGGAGATTTTTTACATATTATTATGGAACAGACAGTGTTCGACGGCGGTAGTCAACGGAATAACAGCATAGACTTCATTAAAGGTTTTTTAATGCTTTTAGTTATAATGGGACATTGGCTGCAAGGAAATATGAATGAGACATTAATTAGGCATTTTATATATTTTTTTCATATGCCATTGTTTTTTCTTATTTCAGGATTCTTAATAGATTATGAAAAAATGAAGAATCGAAAAGTGATATATTTATTTAAAAGATATTTTCAATTGGGAGCGCCGTGGTTAATTACATCAGTAATTTTTTTAATTATACGCAATTTTTCCCATATTGGAGATATAAGCTATAAAGATATTATAAAAATATTTTATAGCCCGTATTACCATTTGTGGTATATTATCGCTTATTTAGCTTATATTACAATATTACTCGCATATATCAAACTATGTAAGAAATTAATTATACGAAAACAAATTATTGTATTATTGATAATATCATTAATTGTTGGATTTTTGGCAAGACTGTTCCCAGAACAAGATGGCGTTTTCAAACATATTGTTAATTATATTCTCAGATTACAGAATTTCCCTTTTTTTATATTTGGAATATATTTATCAAATGAGAAAATAAAAGTAAGTAAATACATATATTGTCTTGCGCTAATGGTATTATCCATTATAGTAATAGCGTTTTATGTAAATATGGGGTTCATGCTGAATACGGCGGGGTTCTTTATAGTAAATTTCGTTTTGTCCCTTGCCATTTATAAATTAACGTATGAAAAGGATATTTATTTTCCGGTAATAAATTCGCTAGGCGGAAATACCTTATGGATATATCTTCTTCATGTTTTAGCGTTATTAGCGGCGACATTTATTATGCCGTCAGAATATGAAACGAATCAATGGTATTTAACGTCGTTAATATTTTTGATAAGTTTGATAGCGGCGATAATATTTATTAATGGGATAAGGACTCCGCGCCTGGCGAAGCCGTCGAAAAACCTGAAATCCACGCCTATAGGCGTCGCTATAGCGGAAAATCCGGAAGAAAAATACGCCAAGCTTCATCGCGGGCCGCTGAGCTAACCGTTTACGCCCCGAGTCAAGCGCGGTATCCCCCGTTTCCCTCCAAATCCTACGCCGCGACGCGAATCTCCGTTTCCGGCGTTTTTCGAGGGCGGTTCACCAGGCGCCGCGAAATGCCTTAATAGACCTGTCCCGAAACCTAACTCCGGCATCCGCGCGGCGGATTTTCTACAAATGCGGCGTCAGCGAAATCCACGCCTTGTGAAAAATCCGCTCGTGAATCCGTCGAAGTCAGGTTCCGAGATAGGTCTAATTAATAAGGGAGTTGGCTCAGTTTAACCGCGCTGCGCTGTAGTTTCCGGTTGATAGCGCCCCGTTTTTTCGCGATGTCGTGAACTCCATGCCCTTCATTAAAACTATAAATCCGCAATTTTCTCCAAAAATTTTTAAATTTATGAAAAAGTCCTTGAAATTTACAAACAAATAATATATAATGTTATTCAAAGTCAGTATATTAATTTTTAATATGTGATAAATGGATATCGCGTTGTATCCCTGACGGTTAAGGGCCGATCGGTAAGATAGGCGCGCGATTAACAATATTTTTATTAACTAAATGAATATTGACGTATTAGAGAGTTGTTCGTCATTAAGCCGAGCTTTTTTTGCGCAATGGGCGCGTTGATCAAAGAAGTGGGGCTAACGCGATGACGGAGACGGTCAATAGTATTAAAAAAAGTAATCGAAGTTTTCGACGTCTCGTGATCGTTTCGGTTGCGGTTTTGTAAACGAATTCCTGAATGACCCATATGAATATTAAATAAATTATGGAGAGGAGGTTAGATGATGAAAAAGATTTTCGCTGTCGCTTTGATAGCTATTGTATGTTTATGCGGCGCCGGGTGCGGTCTTTTTACGCAGAGCGGCGCGACGACGGTCGGAGCGGCTGAAAGAAGAGAATCTACGACAGTTGGCGTGGATCAGGCGGTGTATTGGTAGAATTAAGGGCAAGTTAAAAAAATTTGGAAGTGAGCGGAATTATGAAAAAAAGGCTAATATGTTTAATTTTAACGGTTGCGGCGTGCATGGTTATGGGCGGATGCTTTCAAGCCAATCTCGTTGAGAACCCTATAAAGACAGAAGTGGAACCGGGTCATTAAACGTATGTTATGATAGATATTTTGAGTAAAAAAGCGCTTTTGCGAGGAAATGCCGTTAAATAGAGGTCGGCGTTTCTCCGTGAAAGCCTTTTTTTTACGCCAAATTCCGGCTTGACGCGTCTTGGTCGGGTTAGTCTGATATCGCGGGGCGATAAAAATTAACGACAGCCCCGTATGGATGTCTGACCGTGAAGTCGTTGGCGGTAAGTGTGTCGTGACTTGGCGTAATCAATGGCGTAAGGCGTTCGATTCTTCATGTGACTTGTTTTTTAGACAAAATACTTGAATAAATGATTAAAAAGTTATAATATAATATGTGTTGGCAATATTTCATATTTTATATGTTTATTTGATGTTAAAATATGGTAATAATAGAATTTAGCGCTTTTATTGCGCTCCATTGGCGGCGGTTCGGAATATCGGTTACTTCGTTTTTTGTTCTGGCGTAATATTACGCTAAGTTACGCGCGTTTTTGTGAAATCGCTAATATTTTAGCGCCGCTGTGGGCGGACGCGCGTTAAACGTCATAATTATGTCTTTGCAAATGGATGACAGCCTCAAGCCGTACGAAAAGCCATAGCGCCCCGGCCTAAATGAAAGCCAAGTCATATTAAAACGACAGGGGGAATTATTGTGGATGTGAACGAAAAGTCGCTTCCAGAAAATTCTGATTACGCAAGGCAGACGAATGAAACGTCTGTCGCTAATGAATCGACGCCCGACGATCTGATAAGATTAGACGAGGGCAAGAGTTACGAGCGGGAAAACGCTATAACTAAAATCAAGTTAGGGCTCGTTATACCGTCAAACGAATTTACGCCGGAAAACATCAACTATATGCGCAACAGCCTGATTTCCAGGCGCAGCGTGACTTTCTGCGCCGAACAGTTTAAAAATGACGTCATCCGCTATGAAATTATCGACGTAAACGTTATTCCCGAATCCACGGCTTCATTGTTTGAGGAAACGATATCGGACGACTACGAGCTGAATAGCAGAGCTTCAAACCCGAACGCGATATATATAGCCATTGATATAGGCGGCGGCAGCTCGGATTTTGCGGCTATGCAGGGCGTGGAGATAATACCGGCGTCTGAAAAGGTGTACAACATAGGCGTAAATGACGCGCTTTTGGAGATTGCTCAGCAAGTTGAAAGGAAATTCAACCTCGAAAGCGGCTATTTGGACGCGACATACGTCGACAACGTGGTTCGATATCCGGTGGCTTTCTGCGGAAAATGCGGGACGGTGTCTAAAAGCGTCGGGTCGTGTAACTGCGGCGGAGAATACCAATTAAAGAAAAACATAATGAAGGTCGGAAGCCGGTCGTTTGACATTTCGGATATAGTGGAATATGTTTACGATGAAAAAGCGGACTGGATAGCGGAATTTTGCAAACGTTACGTAGAGGCGCTTTTCCGTAGCAGAGGCATAAGTAAAACGCAGCTTGACACGATTTTCCTTGTGGGCGGCGGAGCGGAAATTTTTGGCGAGCGTCTTAAAACAAGGATAAGAAACTGCGTCGGAGATTTTGTTGATATCATAAAAACGGACAAGGCCTCATGGAAAGCGCTTAACGGCGTAAGCAAATATGTGATGTTTAAGGAAAAACGCGCGCTTAAAGATTATGATCGTTATGTTTTCGTAGACCCGGGCAACACGAATACGAAAGCGAAGTGCCTTAGCCCTGACGGAGAAGATATTGTAAAGCCGATTGTTATGATTACGAAGACGGCTACTCCTCTTCCGCAAATTAACCTGTCGATTAAAAAAATTAACCCTATGATGGATTTAGACCTCAAGATAGCTTCTGAAAATGGGAAAGAGCATTTAGGCAACGGTCACTATTTTGTGTCTCACCTGGCTAATAAAGGCAAAAATCCTAAGACGAGAGACTTTCTGGTGCCAAAACATTTGGATGAAATGACGTATATTATGATAAATTCGGCAGTAGGCGTAATTCTGGCGCGTGATCGAGCGAAAAAAGCCGCAAAATAGCGTGAATCAAGTCGGCGTGTGGAGATAACCAGGGGTAACGCGTAATTTAAAGCCGCGCGAATTAAGACGCGCGGCTTTTCACGTCTGTCTTAAACACACGATGTGCTTCTGTCGTTTAACAGGTTTTAAGGCCAAGTTCTATGAACGATTATGATTCGGCGCCGAAATTAGGGAAAATACCCTAAATTTCACTAATGTTTTTTGGTAATATTTTTTTGCGTAAATTGTTGACAAAGTTAACTTAGTATTGTATCATACTTTTCGTTGCCTTGACGCGCTTGTTTGATCACGAAAGGGCGGACGTCTGAAAATCAGGCGGGAAGCGAACGTTGAAAACTGAATAATTACGAAAAACCAACCCATCGAAAGAAAGAGTTTCAAGAGCGGGCCGAGAGGCTCGCGGGGTGAGAGATTTCGGGCGGACATAGAGGATTTC
>JAISER010000006.1 GCA_031263985.1 Clostridiales bacterium
ACCTTATTTAACAAATATCCAAAGATCGCGCTGGCCCGAACCGCCGCCATCAGTCTTTAGAGCCTGTTCCCGTTAACGACGATTCCAGCGCCTTCGCGTTTAGACCTGTCCCGGAACCTGACTCCGGCGTATGCGTGGCTAAAAAAATAAATTTTTGATGCCCCTCCGGATTTTATCTGTTATACTATATTGAGCGTCCGAGAAATGAACGTGACGACCGCGATCTTATTTTAAACATAAATCCGCGTTTAACGCGCTTAAATCCGAAAAAAAATATTTAAGCGCGGAAACGCGGCCAACCTGAGACCGCGCATAAGCTCAAAAGATGAAAAACAACGGAGCGCGGCAGCCTGAACGAAGACGGCTCGCTGTTAATAATTACGAAGTATAAAAGTCCTTGTTATGCTAAATACTAGCGACATAAGTAATTAACCGTTATACGAGCGACTATGCGATGCATATAGATTGCATGACTTATAACTTATCTCTAAACCTAACCCTTTTAAGCGGCGCTGGAAAAACGCCGCCTTAAGAGCGCACGAACGCGTCCCGCGCGTTCGTGAGCGGCGATTGGGGAACGCCGCTTTAAGCCCGCCGTCATTTTTCGCGCGATTTTCTCCTGAAGAATAGCTTCTTTGATTTGATTAGAGATAAAGCTTTCGGTAATTGTAATGACTTTTTGTACGAAGCGGATGTTAAAGCGTTGAAATGCATAAGGAGGAATCATTTTGAAGGCTACAGGCATTGTTAGAAGAATTGACGATCTTGGCAGAGTGGTAATACCGAAAGAAATACGGCGGACATTGCGTATCAGAGAAGGTGAACCGTCTCATATGACATTGGAAGATGAACAAACGTTTACATACGGCTTTTTAGCGCTTTACAAAAGAATCGGCGAACAAAGGCGGATCTGACATGCCAATAAAAACAGCCGGCATTATAGGACTGGGACTCCTCGGCGGCTCACTCGCTAAAAGTCTTAAAAATCGCGCCGGGCTTTCTATCGTCGGCTTTGACAAAGATAAAAATAGCGTTAACGCGGCATTCAATGACGGCGTGATCGACATCGCGGCCAAACATCTTTCGGACTTCTCACAGTGCGACGTAACATTCGTATGCGCGCCTCTTGACTATATACCTGACATCATCAAAAAAACCGCGCCGTTTTTAAAGCGCGGCGCCATAATTACGGACGTAGGCAGCGTAAAAAACGAAATAATGGAACGAACGCCTTCGTTTGACGGCGTGACTTTTATAGGCGGGCATCCTATGGCCGGCTCGGAACTCACCGGATACTTCGCATCCAAGGAATATTTGTTTGAAAACGCGTGTTACGCTCTTTGCCCCGCGCCGGACACTGACGAAAAACATATCGATACGTTAAAAAACCTTGTCCTAAAAATAGGCGCCGCGCCGCTCGTCATGGATCCTAAGCTCCACGACGCGGCGGTAGCCGCTGTCAGCCACGCGCCGCACATCATAGCGTCCGCGCTCGTTAATTCCGTCAAAAAACTGGCGGACTCAAACGGCGACATACCCGCTTTGGTCGCCGGCGGCTTCAAGGACATAACCCGCATAGCTTCTTCAAATCCTGAGCTTTGGGGCATGATAGCAAACATAAACCGCTCGGAAATATTGACCGCCCTGACTGTATTTAAAAACGAGATAGAGTCTTTCGAAGCGGCGCTGCGAGCCAACGACGCTGAAAAGCTGTTTTCAGAGGCGAAGTTATTTCGTGACGGAATCCCCGACCGCGCTATGTCCACTTACGGCGGATACTATGTCATATTTGTGGATATACTCGACACACCCGGCATAATAGGTAAAATATCAACCGTTTTAGGCGAAAATGGTATAAATATAAAAAATATCGGCATAGGAAACAGTAGGGCGTACGAAGGCGGCGCGTTGCAAATCGCTTTTGAATATGTTGAACATAGAGACAAAACCGTCCGTATACTTGGCGAATTGGGGTATACGACGTACCTTTAGCATGATAAAGAACCTTATCTGAAATATCAAGGCATAAAAACCTTGGGGCTCCGCCCCAAACCCCGCCGGGGTCTTCGACCCCGGACCCCACGCCGCGCATTTGCGCGGCTTCATGAAACGATTGAATAGTCATAATATATTATAATTTTAATCTTGACCTCTTGTTTTCAAGATTAAAATCTCCTTTTTTTCGATAATAACAAGGGCATGGATAAACAAAATCTCTCGGTAATTCCCAAAAAACGGAACAGATCTTTTGAGAAGAAAAAGCTCCCTAGAGCTTAATTCCTTAGCGAAGCGGCTAAAACAAGCGGGCCCTAAGATCTTTCAAAAACGGAGCGGAGCGAGGTTTTTGAGGAAAGGGTTCCTAAGGGACGAAGTCCCTTAGCGGAGGGTTTGGGGGGCGGAGCCCTCCAAGGTCTTCCACCCGCTTAAACGGAAAGGCGGAACAATGGACATAATCGTTAGACCAAAAAAAGAAGGACTACGCGGGCGATTTTCAGTTCCGGGCGATAAATCCATATCGCATAGGAGCGTTATGCTCGGCGCCCTCGCGGACGGTAAAACGGTCATAAGCGGCTTTTTAAACAGTGACGACTGCTTCTCGACCATACGCTGCTTCAAAGCGATGGGCGTTAGGATCGAAACAGAGGATGACAACCGCAAAGCGATCGTCCACGGCGTCGGGCCGCATGGACTTAAACAGCCCGAAAAACCGCTTAACGTCGGCAATAGCGGCACAACGCTTCGCCTCCTAACCGGCATTTTGGCGTGGCAAGACTTCTCGTGCGAGATAGACGGCGACTTGTCAATACGCGGACGTCCCATGAAAAGAGTGATAGAGCCGCTTTCGCTGATGGGCGCGGACATAATCGGCGAAAAAGCGCCTCTAGTCATCAACGGCCGCAAATTACGCGCCATAGAGTACGCGGCGCCGATCGCCAGCGCGCAGCTAAAATCCGCCGTTCTGCTGGCGGGCCTCGGCGCCGACGGCGAAACAACGATTATCGAAAAAAACCCGTCCCGTGACCACACGGAAATTGCGCTTAAATATTTCGGCGCGGACATTTCGCGCGAAAACTCAAAGATTCGCCTTGTCCCTCCAAAAAGCCTTCACGCGGCGGATATCGAAGTCTCCGGCGACATATCATCGGCCGCGTTCATTATCGTCGCCGCGCTTATCTTGCCCGGCTCAGCCGTAACAATCGCGAACGTGAACGTGAATCCAACGCGTACCGGGCTTTTAACCGCTTTGAAACGCATGGGCGCGGATATATCGACAACAAACGTCAAAACTATATGCGGAGAGCCGACAGCTGACATAATCGTCCGCCATTCGCGGCTTAAAGGCATTGAAATAAGCGGCGGGATCATACCGCTCATGATAGACGAGATACCCGCGTTCACCGTGGCCGCCGCGTTCGCGGACGGCGTGAGCGCGGTGCGAGACGCCGAAGAGTTGCGCGTGAAAGAATCCGACCGCATAGACGCTATGAGCGCCGAACTTTCAAAAATGGACGCCGATATCGAAGCGACGCGCGACGGCCTCGTGATAAGAGGCGGAAAAAAACTTTCCGGCGCGGCTTTGGAAAGCCACGGCGACCACCGCGTGGCTATGAGCCTTTACATAGCGGCGTTGGCCGCTCGCGGCGAAAGCGTCATATCCGGCTCCGAATGCGTCGGCATATCGTTTCCGCGCTTTTACGACACTTTCTCTCCATGAACTTAACGCTCCGGCAGGTGAATCGATATGAATTTGCATCATACATCCAAAGACAAAACATTGCGCGAAAGCTTATATCCGCCAGCGCGCCCCGACATTGTCGCCGCTGAAAATAGGGCCGAACGGATCGAAGAGGTCTGGAGAATCGTTAAAGTCGAACGGAAGCTGAAGTATGAACGCGCTTACGTTGATACCGACGAGCTTGACGGCCAAAATTCATTTTGCGCTTCCAATGACGGCGCGCTGTCAAACGCAAAGAGACTGCTGCGCCGCAAGCGCGTTTTTGACGTCTTGTTAATTTCATCTGTGGCGCTTGGTTGCTTTATCGTCACGGCGTTTATCGCTTACTCGCGATACAGAGATTTCTCACAGGAAACGATGGCCGATCAGGCTCTGCTGAATTATAAGGAAAACTTCGCGACTGTCGTCTCAGAACAGGACTACGCGACCGCCGAAGCCGCGAATGCGGCGACCGCTGAAGCCGCAATCTCAGCGACCGAGGCGAACGCGATCGACAACGCCTCCGGTACGGATGTCTCCACCGCTGACGCCTCTGTAGATCGTTTTCAATCCGTTAACCCTATTGATCTATTGAACCCGCCGGGAAAATCCGCGCCTGTTTCCAAAGCGGCCGTCGCCGAAAAAGAGGATCCGCGCCCCGAATTGGTCGAACTAATGCGCTCAGAGTACGCGAACGACGAGATAATCGGATATATAAGAATAGACGGCACGACAATCGACTATCCCGTCGTACAGTCAACCGACAACAACAAATATCTTAGCGTAAACGCTCGCGGAAAGGAAAGCGGCGCGGGCGCGATCTTTTTGGATTATGAAAACGATATCGAGCGCGATGATAAAAACATGATTATATACGGACATAATATGAAAACAAAGACCATGTTTCATGAATTGCGAGACTATCGCGACAAGAATTTTTTTGACGCGCACAGAACAATCAAGTTCTGCACGCTATATGACAGCTACGAATACGAAGCGTTTTCCTTTTACAAAGCGGAAGATACGTTTAATTATATCCAGGCGGTTTTTGACAATGACGAAGAGTTTTTAACGCTGTTGAACGAGATGAAGTCACGCTCCATGCACCGCGTGGACACGGATGTTTCCGCGGACGACCGCATACTTACGCTTTCGACATGTTCGAACGCGGACGACGACACGCGCTACGTCATTAACGCCAAACTCGTTAAAAAAACGGCTGAATAAAAGCTTGCGCGGAATCATCATCTCCAGCGCGCTAAACGTGCGCCTCATGAAACGGCGCCTCTTTTCGCTTTTATCTCCGTTATTTTCTTTCGCGCGGCGCGAAATCCGGAATATATGCCGACGAAAACTATAAGAACTTCCAACCGTCCCAAGAGCATCCCTATCATTTCGACTATAAGCGTGGCCGCGCTGGCGTTAACGCTCGTAATGCCGTTTGACACGCCTACCGTGCTGAGCGCCGATGTAAACTCGAAAGCCGAGTCGATAAGAGAGCGCTTTTCAGTGATGGTGAGAAGCAACGTCCCAATTACAGCCGTGATCACGTAAATCAATATAAAAACGCATGTGTCGGATATCATATCGCCGTCAATAGCCGTCTTGCCCTGCGCTCTGTAAAAAAATGGGACGGTCACTCTCCGCGCGGACCGGACGCGTTTTTTGACGTTCTCGCATATAGCGCGAACAAGCAAGTACGCCCGCGATAACTTTACGCCGCCCGCCGTGGAACCCGCGCCGCCGCCTATTACCATAAGGATGAACATAAGCCCGACGGCGAAATGCGGCCACAGCGCGTAATCCATAGTAGAGTATCCAGTGGTCGAAAAAAGCGTTACGACGCCGAACAGACTATGCCGCGCGGCTTCAAAAAGACCCGCGCCTCTTTCAAAAATAAGCGACAGCGCTATAGCGGGCGTAAACAGCAGTATAAGAACAAACATAAAACGCATCTCACTTACGCGAAGCGCTTTTTTGAACTTACGCTTTACAAACATCAAAAGCGCGGCGAAATTCGATGCGCCTATCAGCATCAACAATATAGTGACGGCCTCCACGCCAAGATTATTATAACCGCCTATGCCGCCCGGCGCGCTTGTAAAACCGGCCGTCGAAAGCGCGCTCATAGCGTGGCACACCGCGTCAAACGGAGCCATGCCGAACGCTATATACAGCGCGACGCCCAGCAATGAGAAAACGCCGTACATTTGAAAGACGGTTCGAGCCGTTCTCTTTATGTTAGGGGCGAGCCTATCCGAGTGCCCTTCCGCGTTATACATATCCACGGCCTGTCTGCCCTGGACAAGCGTAATTATCATGAGTATAAACCCAGCGCCGCCGCAATACTGCATAAAAGCGCGATAAAAAAGAAAAACGCGCGGCATTTTCGCCACGTCCGCCAGCGTAAGGCCGGTGGTGGTCCAACCGCTTACAGACTCGAAAAGAGCGTGGAAAAACTTAAGCTGACCGGCGAGCGTAAACGGAATGGCGCCAAGCGCGGAAGCGACGCACCAGGCGAACATAACGGGCAGACTGCCCCGCTGCAAAGGCGATTGCCATTCATCCGCGGGCTTTTCTTTCGTTTTCACAAAACAAAGCGCCGTCCCGACCGCCACTGTCACGACCGCTGGCGCCAAAAACGAAAATATATACCGCGCCTCATCGGGATAAAACAGCGGCACGACTGCGGGCGTCGCGATTAGCGCCCCTATAAGCATGGTGAGCTTGGCGTAATAACCGCCGTTCGCTACGGTCTTCCTCAGGCCGTTCACTTGCCCGTCAACTCGCGGATAGCCGCTTTTTCATGTTGCGCCGCGGATATCAGCACCAGAGTGTCGCCCGCCAATATGCGCGTGTCGCCGCGCGGTATCATGCTTTTGTCGCCGCGCATCACACAACCGATGATCACCTGTTTAGGCAGGTTTATTTCGAGCAGTTTCTTGCCGGCGATATGCGCCAACGCCGGGACGCGCGCCTGAGTTATACGTATATGCCCGTCGCCTATCGGCAAAAGCGTTGAAATCTCGTTTACGAACGCGTTTTGTTCTATTATTGCGGCGACAGCCGTTATCGCGCACACGACGGAGTCCACTCCCATTCGGTGGAAAAAATCCGTCTTTTTGGAGTCTGAAACGAGCGCCACCGTTTTTTTAACGCTGAATTTCTTTTTGCACAGCTCGCAAATGACAAGGTTGTCATCGTCACGGTTTGTAAGCGCTATAGCTATGTCGGCGTTAAAAACGTTGGCGTCTTCTAAGACGAACGGCTTTGAGCCGTCGCCGTAAAAAACGTTAAGTTTTTCAATTTCGGCTAATTGAGCGCAGCGTTCCTTATCGTTATTAATCGCCGTCACTTCGTAGCCTTTCTTAATAAGTGACGCGGCCAGTGATTTTGTCTTATTGAATCCGCCTACAAGCGCCGCTCGCATCGCTTCATCTCCATTTCGTTAAAGCTGACAAGCCCCCCGCCCTTTTTACCAGGCAGGGGGCTTGTCAGCTTTTCATTCAAATCCGTTAAAAACACGCCGAAGCGTTCAGCCCGCCGAGCGGCTCCAACGCTTCGCGCAAACCCTTGTAAACAATCGTCGTTCGCTTTATGGAACATGCGCCGTTTTTCGTCACAGCGCGGTTTCGGACACGTCTCTAGAATGCGTTTATGAGCCTTCTTGCACCTTTTTGTCCGTATTCAGCAACTTCAGCATTTCTTCCGACACATAACGATCCATATCGTCGTCGTCATCGTGGAAAGGACATCCCGCGCTTATCGCTGTCATCGCCAAACATACCGCGATAAGTGAAATTTTCTTAAGCATTTGAATCCCCCTTTGGATAACCTATGAAAAGACTCCCTTCACATCAGTACGTTAAATCAACCTTTCCATACATGTCCAATCGCGTGTGATCTTTCTACAAGCGGCTCTCAGACGATTATTACAAAATTTACCTCGTTGCGCGGCGTATAAAACAGCTAACGAATTTACCCGAACCTTTCTTCCAGACCACTGTCATAAGACGACGCTGATTAGCGACCACGAAGTTTTCCGTCCAAGGTTTTCTCCATAGCGCGTTTGCGGACACGTCCCGCAAGCGCGCTACGCAAGCTCATTTTCAGTCGAACAGATCTATTACTCCGTCCGCGAAAGCGCGGATGTCGTGCCCGTAGATTTTGCATCCCGCGCTTAACGTAACTACCGCCAAACATACCGCCACAAGTAAAACTCTCTTAAACATTGTAATCCCCCTTAGGATATTTTATGAAAAGACTCTTGGCCGCGCTGAACTAGCGCCTTCCATTTGTCCAATCTTTTTACAAACAACCGCTCGCCGGACGAACATAAAAAAAGCCGTTTCGCTTCACGTGGCGCTAAAACACCGTTTGTCTCACCGATTATGTAAATCCGTCGGAGAAATCCGTCACCTCGTCCGTCAGAACGCGGACATTGAAGAAAGCTAGCGAGATTAGGCCATACATGCCGTCGTAAGTAAAAAAATCTTTTAAAACCCGTTTGAACTCGTTTACGTTCGGTTCATCTAATCTTTTTGAACGACTTTCATAGATAATCATAGCAAAACCCCGTTAAAACGCGGCCGCCTCTCACGGTCTCCGTTTAATAAACCGCGGATTCCTATACCGTCATTATAACAATATATCCTGCAAATGTAAATTATCCGTAATGCCGATATGGCTAGTCTAAATAGCATAAGTTTCGACCGCGTTTTTGACAAAAACGTATATATCTCGTCATAATAATAAGCCGCAAAAAAAGATTTTCCGTCTTTTTAACTAACCTCAGGGGGCAATCAGTCAGCGTTATATATAAAATACAGGCGCAACAAACTGGTTTATTTTACATTATGTTTAATTTGGAAATCGGTTTCAAAAGCATCGCGCGGAACCTCATCTCATCAGCAGACGCTTACCCACATCGCTGCGTACAGTGTCTAAAACGCTGTCAAGGCGGTCTTTATATTCTTTCTCCAAACCGATGTAATCGACGCCGCTTTCCAGCTCGCTCTCCTCACGCAAGTCTGAACAACCTCCGCTTACGGCCATCATAAGCGCGCATACGGCCGCAAGCGATATTTTCCTAAATCTCATCATAGTTTAATCCCTCTTCTCTTTAGTAGTTAAAAATTTAATATTATGAAAGGACGTCGGCGCGCGATCCGGCGCAAACAAGCCAAGCCTCGCCTAATTTGGGAAAACCGAATATAAGAGTCGAATAAGAGTCAAAAAGCGGCCGATAAAACTCCGCGCCGCGATTTATTATCATTATTCAGATTCCCTCCCGCCGCCATATAAGTTTTCGCGTCGGATCAGCTATTCCTTCGTCCGTTCTTTCATTATTGATCCTTTCGACTCGCTTTCCAACGCGTCCGTCGAGCCTTCGTTACGGCGCATACTCAAAAGTTTGTCTATTTCTTTAACCGACAACACCGCGGGGCATATGGTGTCTATGCCGAACTCCCGATATACCATTTCCCTTTCGGGGTCATACAAACGCGCTATCACATGATTTATATGAAAAAGCTCCTTGGCGATTTGAGCGACGAGTATATTCGTATTATCTTTGTTCGTCACGGAAATAACAGCCTGCGCTTGTTCTATGCCCGCCTCGGTCAGCGCGAAGACCTCCGTCGCGTCGCCCGTTACGGTTATGCCCCCGAAGGACGGGGACAGCTTACGAAACGCCTCCTGGCATATGTCTATAATCGTTACGCCTTCGCCGCCGGCTGACAGAGTGTTAGCCAAGTTCGCGCCAAGGCGGCCGCATCCGACTATAATCGTATTCCTGTCGCTTATTTTAACGCTTTCCATCAATGTAAAAACCTCCGTAGCGAGCGGCGTTAAAAAGCGCCTGGAAATAATCCCGGCTGTAATTATAGCAATATATCCCATTGCTGTAAATTACCATATATGATAATTACCATCATTTGGCAGCCAGGCCGCCAGCGCTTTTACGCCGAGTTTTTAATGTAGATTTTATATATCTTATATAAAACTTCGTCAAAATATATATTATTTTTTCATTTTACGCCTTTTTACGCGTCACACGCTGAGCGCTATGCCCAAACGCCGATTGAATCGACATATTTATTTCTGCCCATGAAAAATGGCCGCTTCTACGCGTCGTTAATTTCGCTTTCAAGCGGCTTCCTAAAAAATTCTTTAGCGAGCGGCAGCGTAAACGTAAAAACGCTTCCTTTACCTTCATCCGAAGCGAGCGTAATCGTTTCGCCATGAGCCTTTATGAACCCGGCCACAATGGATAATCCCAGCCCGCTTCCACTCCTGTCCTCTCCGCGCGACGCGTCGCTTTTAAAAAACCGTTCAAACACATGCTTGTGATCTTCCGGCTTTATGCCGCGCCCATAATCCTTCACCGATACGCAAACCTTTTTATCGCGTATTGTCGTATCGATTTCTATACGTCCGTCCTGTTCTGAAAATTTAACGGCGTTATCCAGCAGGTTGTATATTACGCGGCGCATCTTCTCCTCGTCCGCTAAAACCGCAGTGACGTCGTTTGCGAAACTGACGTTGACCGCAATGTTTTTGCTCGTCGCCACGTTTTCGAACATAAGCGCCGTTTCACGTATAAGCTCGTTTATATCGAACGCGGTTTTATTCAGCTCAAGTTCCCGCATCTTTTCCAAATCTATTATATCATGCGTCAGCTTTGACAGTCTGCTCGTCTCGTCCAGCGCTATGTTCAAGTAGCGGCTTTGCTGTTCGGGCGGCACGGCGCCGTCTTGTATGGCTTGCAAAAAGCCTCTTATGGACGTAAGCGGCGACCGCAAGTCGTGCGACACGTTGGCTATGAATACGCGCCGTTGCTGTTCTTGTTCGTAGAGGCTTTCGGCCATATTGTTAAGGCTTTCGGCGAGCTGCCCGACCTCGTCGCGCGACGCGACGCGAAAACGCTTTTCAAAGTCGCCGTCCGCCATAAGCTTCGCCGCCTCGCTCATTTCATGAAGCGGCTTGGTCATGGTCCTTGACAGCACAAACACCAGTATAGACGCTATCAACGCGGAAACCGCCAAACATATTATCGTCAGCCGCATAGTCTCAGAAACTGTTTTGCTTATTTCCGGCATGGGCGCGCTTAGCAGCGCCACGCCGCAGATGTACTCGTTTATCACGATGGGATACGCCACGGTCAACACGCTTTCGTCAAATACGCCGCCGACGCTGCCCACGGCCACAACCGTTTCGCCCAAAAAAGCGTTGTTGAATTCCGGCAGGTCAAAGCGCGCCTTGCCATAAACGGCTATGTCCGGCGTAACCAACTGTATAACCCTGTTATTATCCACAAACATAAAGCTCGAGTTCAGATATTCATGCAAAACGGATATCTCGCTTCTAAGCTGCGCGACGTTATATACGACCACGCCGTCGGAGTACATGCCATAAGTCTCCGAAACGCGCCTGGCCTGCTCTTTAAGCAGGTTTGACTTCTGAGTCATGAAGTAGCCGCTGAACACGTTCGACATTGATATGGCCAATATGACGAAACTGACCGTCAGCGCGCTTATATAAAACGTAAAATGCTTGGCGAAGATGCTCCTAAACATTTTTTTTCACCTCAAATTTATATCCCACTCCCCAAACCGTCTTTATGCCCCACTCGTCGTCGAACGACATCTTCTCGCGCAGCCTTTTCACATGTACGTCAACCGTTCTTGTGTCTCCTATAAATTCATACCCCCATATGCGGTCAAGCAATTGCTCTCTTGTAAAAACGCGGTTCGGGGCGCTCGACAAAAAAAACAGCAGCTCAAATTCTTTCGGCGGCAAATCCATTTCCTTGCCATGATACGTTATAGTGTATGTAACCGGGTTTACGACAAGGTTTTTAAAAACAATGCGCTTATCGGCGTCGGTGTCGGACGCGTTTTTTTCATAGCGCCTTAAGACAGCCTTTACGCGCGCGACAAGCTCTTTGACATCGAACGGCTTCACAATGTAATCGTCGGCGCCAAGCTCGAGTCCAAGCACTTTGTCAAACGTCTCGCCCTTCGCGGTGATCATGATTATAGGCAAATCGCTCATTTTTCGTATTTCGCCGCACACTTGATAGCCGTCCATCTCGGGCAGCATCAAGTCTAAAAGCGTCAGATCAGGAGAATAAACGGAAAATTCCTTAAGCGCCTTTTTGCCGCTTAAAGCCGTTCTCGTTTCGTACCCTTCCTTATTCATGTACAGAGCTATCAGTTCGCAAATATTGGGATCGTCGTCCACAATCAGTATTTTTTTCTCGTTCATCAAACCGCATCCCCCGTCGACCGTCGAATCCGCGGCGCCATTTTTTTGATTTTCGCACGATAACTTTAAAATGTAAATGTCTAGCTCAATTTATTCACATTAATTTTACATTTGCGCCTTGATTATTAATACCTCACTCAGTCTAAGAGCCTGTTTAATATCTACATTTCGCGTCTTTTCGGGAGAGGTCAAGTATAAATCTTCGCTCAAAAAAAAGAAAACGACGTGAAAGCTTACGCTTTTTCGCGCCGTTTTCTTTTTCGCTTTTTAATCGCAAAGAGTAATTTCAACCGAATTCGTTAAAACGTCAGTATAGCTAAACGACAATTTCCTCGAGGGCTCCTTGCCGTCATATAGTTGAACAGTAAAAATACTCGGATATACGCTTGAAATAACGCCAACGTTTACAGTTGACTTATTTTTACCCTTGTTAGACTCAAGACGCACCCTGCTACCCAGAAATTTTTCAATGTCCTGTTTGACGATCGTAACGTCGTTTCTCAAATACATAAAAAACCACCCACCTTAACAGACTAAAAAAGCGCTTCGACGCGTATCGAAAAAAATCCCTCTTCCATAACATTCAGTCGTACAAGCCAAAAAACCGTCCGTTGAAACAATCAATTAGTCAATTTTTAAAGAATCTTACAGATAATGTTCATTATACCATAAATTTTAAAGGTGTCAATTATATCGTGTCTAAAAAAGCATGTCAATACGGTAATTTTAGAGTTCAAGCGTTTGTGAATTGTAAAAAATATCCAATAAAAGCTAAAGCCATCCTCATCTTTCACTAAATTAAACGAATATTTCCAGCGTTTGTCGGCTATTACGCCGAATTTATTTTCTATGTCAATGGTAATATCGCCCATAACGACACATTGAATCTATGATAATTTCTTTGGATATTTTCTCAAACGCGTGAGGCGGGCAGTTTAAAAGATCTAAAAGATTTTGAACTCATTCAACGGAAACCATTTGGCTATGATCTTACCCGTTATATCGTCGGCGGCCACCGGGCCGACCGTCCTGCTGTCATAGCTTACGCCGCGGTTGTCGCCCAGCGTGAAATATTCATTTTCTTTCAATACTATATCGATTTCGCCGTCTGTTGTATTATCTCCCAAAAATGGCTCGTCTAACACGTCTCCGTTCAAATAGACGTCTCCGTCGGAAATAGTCACGCGGTCACCCGGCAGACCCACTACCCTTTTCACGATCGTCTCATCTCCACCGCCCAAAAAAGGAGCTTTATAAACGATCAGGTCGTTTCGGTCTATATCGTTTAGAAACACGGATATTTTAGATACGACCACCCTGTCGCCGTCGCGCAACGCCGGCTCCATTGAACCGCCGCTGATAACGAACGGGCGGCACGCGACATAAAGTATCAAAGACGCGACGATGGCGCAAAAAATCGTTTCCACCGCGTCACGCGGATTCCTGCTTTTCACGTTTAAGTTCATCCTTCCGGCGTAACGCGCCTTCTTCTTCGCCGATACGCTGTCACAATTCGCTCATTTATAAAATATGCTCGTCAATCACATTTACGAGTTTCGCTATCTCAGGTTTAAAGACTTGCGCGGTAGCGCCGATCTCCTCACCCTTTACGCGCATGTTTTCGCCGACCAAAGACGAAAATATTATTACGGGCAATTTATTAAGCTTTTCGTCAGAGCGTATGAGTTTAATGAGCTTATGCCCATCCATACGCGGCATTTCTATATCAGTCACAACTATGGCCGCGTAGCCGGATATGTCGCCGCCCATCTCTTTATATCCCAAAAGCAGATTCCAAGCCTCTTCTCCGTTTGAACAGCGCGTAACATTGGAAAATCCGGCGCTGTTCAGCGCCTTCAATATCGCTTCGCTTAAAAACGGCGAGTCTTCCGCGACAAGTATAGGTTTGTCAGACCGCTCCCGTCCGCTGAGCGCGCTGACGTCCTCCGGCCTTATGCCGCTTCGCGGGCTTATATCCATAATGATCTTCTCAAAATCAACGATAGCTATCAGCCTGTCCTTAAATCGCGTCACGCCTATTACAAGCCCTTCGTCGCCCCCGTAAAGCGAACAGTCGAGCGCGTCTATATCCGACCATGAGATTTTATGGATAGCCTCTACGGAATGCACATGGAACGCGAAATTTACATTGTTGAAATTCGTTATCAAAAACACATCGCGGCGTTCGGCGCCGGAAGGCGGCAGCTTCATGTAACCGGCCAGGTCCACCGCCGTCAATATAATGTCGCGCGGCTTAAAAACGCCCTCAATGTATGGGTTGGAATTTGGCAGAGGAGTTACTTCACTATATTGCATAAGCTCTATCACTTTAGCGACATTTATGCCGAAAAAGCCGCCGCCCACGGTAAATTCCATAATTTCAAGCTCTTTCGCCTCGTCTTCAAAGAGTATGCCGTCTTTTTTGTCGCTTCCCAATTAAAGAAACCCTCCTTAAAGAGCGGTCGCGGCGCGCGCCGCCGTTCTTTTTCGATTATAAAGCTTTTCCAATAATATCCGCAAGCGTTTTTTTGTCAAAAAACAACTTATCTCGAAGTTTCACGGATAGCCTCATTAGACCTGTCCCGGAATCTGACTTCGACGGATTCACGAATGGATTTTTCGCAACGCAAGGATTTCGCCAACGCCGCATTGTGGAAAATCCGCCGCGCGGACGCCGGAGTCAAATTTCGAGACAGGTCTATTACATATTTTTAGCTAATATTAAATTTTTTAGCCGTTTTTTCAATATATAACGCGAAACAGCGCGACTTGATTTTAAGCGCGCCGTTTAGGACTCGTCAAACAATATCTTGATGTTTTTCATTTGTCCTTTCGCATTGTCGTCAATCGCCATACCGGCATATCTCCTTCCTCCGCCTTGCCTGACGATGAAATCGCGGCGTTAAATTCCATCAATTCTCAGTATGATAAAGTATAGCGGAAAATGATCCGAAAAGACACAAAAGCGAAATTTTGAACAGGCTCCAAGCCCTACTGTGGGCGCGACAAAAAAAAGACAAAGTCCTTCGCTTTGTCTTTTCGTCACGCTTAGAATACCCGCCTAGCCGACACGAACGTATTGAAGTTAGAAGAGTAAGAAACCCCTCTGCCTTTCGATTCGGTCGAATGGATATAGCGTCCGTCGCCTATATATATAGCCACATGCGATATCACGGAGCCGTTCGCGCTAAACAGCAGCAAATCGCCCTTTTGCAGTTCCGACCGCGGCGTCGGGCTTCCGTTGTTAGCCATATCCCTCGAGCTTCTGCCCAAATTAACGTCGAAGTTACGCATCACCGAATATACGAACCCTGAACAGTCCACGCCTTTATTTAAATCCACGCCGCCGTAGCGATATGGCGTGCCTAAAAACCGTTCCGCGTAGCTTATTATTTGCGCCGCCATCTCATCACGGCTTGACTGCGCGGCGCTTTCCTCCGTAAATTCCGCTTTGGCATAGCCTTCTTCGCCGTTATAAGCGACCTTAACCCATTCGCCGCGCTTTTCGATGACGCGCACGACCGTTCCGAACGGCAGCGCCGCCTGTACGCTCGAGTCCTGCGAGGGTTCTTTCCTTAGGTTAACGCCATCATACGGCGTCACTCGAACATAAGCCGCATCCGTCGCTTGTTCCGCCGCTTCCGGCGGCTGTGAATTCTCGCTTTCCGAAACGGCGGATTTTTCACCGGCGGCGACGTTAATCACCAGCGTCCGCCCATCTTCCTCCTCTGGCGCGGCTTCCGGCGCGTCAATAAAATCCCCGCGTATATAAGCCGTCGAGCCGTTATACTGAATAGCTCGCCAATCTCCGTTCAAGGCGCCCGTCGCGTAATAGTCGCCTTTTTGGGCTTTCCCAATGGCTTTCCCGTCGACTGACGCCGCGTCTCTTATGTTCACGTCCATATCCGTCACAATTCCGTAATTATTTTTTATAGTTACGTATTGTTTTGATATAAATACCTCGTTTTTATCATCTATGTCCACTTTATAAAAATCGCCTTTTTCACCGTAAACGACGACGTCTTTCCCTTTTTCGGCCTTTGTCGCGACGGCGGATGAGACGCTCGCGAACGAACGAACGTTTACGCTCTGGTCGTTTACGACGCCGTCAACCTTCGCCATAGCCGTCCGCGGCGACAGCGCCGCCAGAGACATTAAGATCACGAAACAAGAGCGCTTAGCGTTCATAATTTATTACGCACCTCCGCAAAATTGTTACGTAATTATTACAGAGGTATTATATAAATATATAGCGCCTTTGTCAATAACTGTTTTTGAATTTGTCGCTTACAAAGATAAAGTATAATATATATGATTACAAATAAACATATATGCCTAAAATATCTATATTAGCGTTATCGCAATTTTTTTATAAAATGTTGGATCGAATCCCCGCCAGGCTTGCTCACCTTCCAGCCTATATTTACGTTATCTTCCACGTAACGCGGAATAATATGCATATGAAAATGAAAGACCGTTTGTCCGGCGGCCGCTCCGCTGTTTTGCAAAACGTTCAGCCCGTCGCAGTTCAGCGCGTTTTTTATCTTTTTGGCGTAACGCGCGACCAGCTTGAACATCGCGGCGCCCTCTTCCTCGTCCAGCTCGAAAATGTCGTCAACGTGCTTTTTAGGTATGATAAGCGCGTGGCCAAGACTCGACGGGAAAGCGTCAAGAATTATTATGAAAGAGTCATCTTCATACAACTTGTCGGATGGCAGCTCGCCCGACGCTATGCGGCAAAAAAGGCAGTCCATGTCATCGCCCGCTTTCATATTTTTTCGTTACTCTCCTCTTCTTATAACGCCTTCCAGAGCCGACAGCAGCATGTCGTTTTCTTTCGGCCCAAGCGCGCAAAAACGCAAAAAACGGTCGCCCAGAAATTGGAATGAACGGCAATCCCTTACAAGCGCCCGCCGCGCTATCATTTTTTCAAAAATCTTCGTCGATGTCAATAAGCAGTTTTCCTTAAGGCGTATCAATATAAAATTCGCCTGCGAATCATATACCTTTATTTCCGGCCACGAGCTTAAAACGGAGATCAATTTCGCCCGTTCGGCGAACACAAGCTTTTTCGAGGCGTTTATATGCTCCGAGTCTGAGAACATGACCTTCCCCGCAGCTTCCGCCAGCGTATTGACTGACCACGGGTCTTTAATTCTTTTTATCTCGTCAAGAACGGCCTTGTCGAAGCACATCGCGTACCCCAGCCTAAGCCCCGGAGCGGCGAAAAATTTGCTTACGCCGCGCACGGTGAATAGATTTTCGAACTTTCTCGTCAAATCCGCCGTAATAATATCCTTTTCGGCGAATTCGGCGTAAGTCTCGTCTATCATCACGCGCACACCCAACCGCGCGCAATGTTCGACTATTTCCGTCATCTGTCCTCGCTCTATCGCCGCACCCGTCGGATTGTTCGGATTGGCCGCGATCAAAACGCCCGTTCGTTCATCAATAGCGTCCAAAAGCTCCATTCCCGCTCTGAACTCATTTTCTTCCTTTAGCGGAAATAGGACGCTTTCAACGCCGCAATTATCCGCCTCGCGCTTATACTCCGAATACGCCGGGCATAATATCACGGCTTTTTTTCTGTTTCTTTCCAGTCTAAAGACCGCTCTTATATAAAGCGATATAAGCTCCGTCGAGCCAGCTCCGACGATTACGCCGCCGGCGTCAACGCCCGCGTACTTCGAAATCGCTTCCCTTAATTCCGCGTATTCCGGGTCAGGATAACGCGTAACGTCCGACGCGCTCTCTTTGACAGCCTTTATCACGCTTTGAGGGACTCCTAACGGATTTATATTGCCGCTGAAATCCATTATGTCTTCTTTCGGCGTTCCGAACGCGCGTTCAATCGCGTATAAATCGCCGCCATGCGTAAACGCCATGCGATCATACCTTTCAAAGATTTTGAGGGGTTGAGGCGCTCAGTTAAAAATTATGACTATCCAATCGTTTCATGAAGCCGCGCAAATGCGCGGCGCGGGGTCCGGGGTCGAAGACCCCAGCGGGGTTTGGGGCGGAACCTCAAGGTCTTTATGACTTGTCTGGATAGTCATTTTAGATAATATGACTATTCAATCGTTTCATGAAGCCGCGCGAACGCGCGGCGCAGGGTCCGGGGTCGAAGACCCCGGCGGGGTTTAGGGCGGAGTCCCAAGGTCTTTATGACTTATCTGGATAGTCATTTTAGATAATATGACTATTCAATCGTTTCATGAAGCCGCGCGAACGCGCGGCGCGGGGTCCGGGGTCGAAGACCCCGGCGGGGTTTGGGGCGGAGCCCCAAGGTCTTTATGACTTATCTTGATAGTCATTTTAAAAATTATATAACCGCGCGAATTTTTCGACAGGTCGAGTTCTCCTTAGAGCCTGTTCAGATTATTTAAAGGCTATATAGCTTCGTAAATTTTTCCGTAAGATAATCGATATAATGTTTTACGTCCGGCGGCTCTCCGGTCGCGTCCTCGATAAGTTCAGACGGCGTTTTAAGCGCGCCGAACTTGTGAATTTTATCACGCAGCCAACCGTTTACAGCGCTTATCTCGCCTTGCTCGATAAGCACGAAAACATCAATATCGCGCCGCATAGCGTAAAAAAGCTGCGCGGCGTAGGCGTTTCCAAGCGAATACGACGGAAAATAGCCGAAACTTCCGTCCGACCAATGCACGTCCTGCAAAATGCCTTCCGCGTCATTTTTTGGAACCACGCCCAAGTAAGCTTCGTATTTTTCATTCCATAAACCCGGCAGAGAATTCACGTCAATGTCGCGGGCGAGCGCCTCCTTTTCCATTTCATAGCGTATAAGAATATGCAGCGGGTACGTAAGCTCGTCCGCTTCTATACGTATGGGTCCTGGCTTGACCAAATTGGACGCTATATAAAGGTCTTTGGCGGAAACGCCTTTAAATTGGCCTCCGAGGAGATCGGCTATATCTCCGTAGACGCATTTCCAAAAGCTTTCGCTTCTGCCTATTATATTTTCGTAAAAACGCGACTGCGATTCGTGAATGCCCATCGACGCTCCGTCGTCCATAAACGTGTCGGCTATGTCATCGCTTTTATTCTGCTCGTAAATCGCGTGACCGACTTCATGAATCACCGAATAAAAAGACGCGAAAAAGTTGTTTTCATAATAATGCGTAGTAACGCGCGCGTCATTTTTGCCGAACGAACACGTAAACGGATGTTCGCTTTCGCGCAAAAGTCCCCTGTTCATGTCGTATCCTAGTTTATCCGTCAGAACCAAGGCGATCTTCCTCTGGGCGGCCTCGCTCACCTTATAATTTACAAAATCAGAGCGATAACGCGTTGACGCGCGCGTTACGTCCCTTATCAACGGCGCTATACTCGCCTTTACGCTTTCAAAATGCGCGTCCAAAAATCGAACGGTCACGCCCGGCTCGAAGTCGTCCAAAAGCGTGTCGTAGGGGTGTTCCGAAAAACCGCGGTATTCTATAAATCTGCGGTTGTACGTTATAATTTCGCTCAAAAACGGCGCGAACGCCGCGAAGTCGTCGTTTCGCTTAGCGTTTTCCCATACGGCTTCCGCTTCCCCGGTAAGCCGCGCATACTTCTCATACTCATCGACCGGTATCTTGACAAGCGCGTCGTATTCCTTTTTACATCTCTTATATAACCCCAGCGTAAGCGTGTCAAGCTCGTCCGCCCGTCCGCCGAGCGCGTCTAAAAACCGCGCCATATCGTCCG
The DNA here is from genome assembly GCA_031263985.1 of Clostridiales bacterium. Taxonomy (GTDB): domain Bacteria; phylum Bacillota; class Clostridia; order Lachnospirales; family JAISER01; genus JAISER01. The sequence continues at coordinate 19,691 of JAISER010000006.1, forward strand.
ACGTAGTCATAGCGAACTCCTTCGCCGCGATTACGCCGCGCGTCTTGCTTCTGGATGACGCGCCGCCTTTTGGCGCTCCCGTCGCCGCGTCCCAGCCCATAAGCTCGACCGCGCGCGCCAGAGCGAGCTTTTCGTCCAAATATTTTATGAATTGTTCCTTTATCGTTTCAACATCCATCAGACATCCTCGCTTTCATAAATAGCTGAAGCGCAATTATTCTAACACAATACAATTAAAAAAAAAAGCTCTTGACAAATACATATTTAACATATAATATATATATGAAATATGCGTTGAATATATGGAGGCGCTTAATTTGAAGAGACTCATCCCGCTTGCGGCCATAACGCTGACTCTGGCGACGCAAGCCGTCTTACCCAATTCGCCCCGTCAACCAACGACGGCGGCGCCGTACTTTACATACTTTTTAATCTTCGCTTTAGCGGTTTACACGGTTTTTGCAGCAATTTCTCTGTTCAGCGAAAAAACGCGCGCGTATATTTTACGCAAATACCCGTTTATAAGCGGCGTTTTTATCTTTTTAACGGCTTTGAACTTCCTGACTTCGAAGTTCGCTGTCTTGCCCGCGCTGTACTTTCCGTCGCTCGACAGGGTATTCGCCGCTCTGACGGAAGAACGGGCGCTTTTGCTCAAATGTCTGTCCTACTCTACGCGCCTTTTGATCGTCGGGTATCTCTGCGGCGCGCTGGCCGGTTTCTTTACAGGCGTTTGCATAGGGTTTAATAAAACCGTGAGCTATTGGGTCAGCCCAATTGTCCGCATTCTTGGGCCAATTCCGTCCGTCGCGTGGATACCGCTGGCGCTCATCGCCTTTTCGTCGGCCAGCCGGGCCAGCTCGTTTTTAATAGGGTTGTCCGTATGGTTTCCTACCACTATTATGACTAGCAGCGGCATAATAAATGTAGAGCAAGCCTACTTTGAAGCGGGCAGCGTGTTCGGCGCGAACGCTTTCCAGAGGATATTCAAAATAGGCGTGCCTGCCGCTATGCCTCATATCTTTTTAGGGCTGTTCAACGGCGTGTGCGCTTCTTTCATCACCCTTGTGACGGCCGAAATGATCGGCGCCAAGTACGGCTTGGGGTGGTACATAAATTGGCAAAAAGACATGCTGTCTTACGCGAACGTGTACGCCGGACTTCTGGTCATCGCCGCCTCGTTTTCGATACTCATATCTCTAATGTTCCGCGCGCGCGACAAGGCTTTGTCGTGGCAAAAGGGGATGGTCAAATGGTAGGCGAAATCTTAATAAAAGGCGTCTCCAAGACGTTCGAGCGGACGGATGAGCAAGCCGTTCAAGCGTTAAAGGATATTAACTTGCATATAACGCCCGGCTCGTTCGTGTCGCTGATAGGGCCGTCGGGCTGCGGAAAATCCACGCTTCTGCGTCTTATCGCCGGCATTATAAAGCCGGATAGCGGCGAATTATATTTGGACGGCGCCGCCATTGAAAAGCCGAATTGGGACAGAGGGTTCGTTTTCCAGCGTCACACGCTGTTCCCTTGGCTGAATATGCGTCAAAACATCGCTTTCGGCCTGAAGATACGCGGGCTTTATAATAAGAACAAAAGCGAGGTTGATGAATGGATTAATTTGGTTGGGCTTTCGGGCTTCGAACGTTCATACCCGCATCAGTTGTCCGGCGGCATGTGTCAGCGCGCGTCGCTTGCCCGCGCGCTGATCATGAAGCCGAAAGCGCTGTTGATGGACGAACCGTTGGGCGCGCTCGACGCCTTAATGCGCATGAATATGCAAGATGAGTTTCTGCGCGTATGGTCGTCGCGCAAGATGACTATGATCATGGTGACGCACGACGTCGATGAAGCCGTTTATCTGTCGGAAAAGGTGATCATAATGTCGCCGCGGCCCGGCGAGATCGACCGTGTAATAGACATACGCCTGCCCCGGCCTCGCGCCAGAAGCGGCGACAATTTCGTCGCGTACCGCAAAGAAATACTCGACCGCTTGCATTTTGGCGGCGAAAAGCTCGAACCTAACTACTATTTGTAATTATGTCTACACAATCGCCTCATGAAGCCGTGCGGCGCGGGGTCCGTGGCCGAAGGCCCCGGCGGGGTTTGGGGCGGAGCCTCTAGGTCTTTATGACTTGTTCAGATAGTTATCTTTTTAATAATCATATATTTATTATAAGGAGAATAATCATGAAAAAATTCGCGTTAGCTCTAACCCTCTCTCTCGTTCTGACGTCCTGTTCGTCTCCTGTCCTCAACGAATCATCAGAGTCCGACGAATCATCGCGATCGTCCGTTACGGATGAAGAGGAATATGTCGTTCGCGTCGGCTATGGAAGCAGCCTATGCCACGCGCCGTTGCACGCGGCTATGGAGAAAGGCTTTTTTGAGGCGGAAGGGTTAAAATACGAAGCTATTAAGCTGGACACGGCGGTCATGGCGGACGCGGCCGCCAGCGGACAGATCGACACAGGGTACGGTCTGGTCGGCAAATTCATACAGCCGCTTGAAAACGGATTGCCGATTCAGCTTACCGCGGGCATCCATACGGGCTGCATAAAGCTTGTCGCCGCGCAAGATTCGCCTATCAACGACTTAACGGATCTGCGCGGCAAAAGAATAGGCGTCGGAGCGCTCGCCGACTCCCCCGCGCTTATAGCGAAACGCGCTTTGGCGAACGTCGGCGTCGGCATAACGCCGGACAACTTGGAAGTGGAGTTTTTAGTCTTTCCAAACGCCGACTTGCCTACCGCGCTTGAAAACGGCGCTATTGACGCGTTCGCGGCGCCTGACCCGCTTGTGTCCGTCGCGATCGAGGAATACGGCTTGAAAACGCTTGTGGACACGGCTGAAGACGCTCCGTTTAAAGACGAGTACTGCTGTTTTTCTTTCGTCACGAACGACTTCGCCCAAAAACGCCCCGATTTAGCCGCTAAATATACGGCGGCGCTTATTAAAGCGGCGGAGTGGGTCGGCGAAAATCCGGAAGAAGCCGCCGAATTGCAAGTGGAAAAAGAATATGTCTCCGGCGAGGCGGCGTTTAACGCGACCCTTTTATCAGCGTACAGCTTTAAAGCGTCGGCTAAAAACGGACGCGACGCGCTTGCCAGCGTGGTTTACGCGTTGGACGAAATAGGCGCGCTAAATCAAAACTCCGACAAAGAAGCTTTGATAGAAAATTCATTCACCGTCTTCGGCGATATATAAAATCAACAGGAGGATGACATTATGGACGACAAGGTTTTATCTTGCGTAAACTGCGGCTCGCATAGCTGTAAAGAGCGCGACGATAGATTCCCGAATTTTTGCCCGACCGTAGAGTTTGACGACGAACGAGTCGGCGTTATCGTTGACGCCCTTAAAACCGATGAAACGCTGAAAAATATCGCTCTTACGTCAGCGGAAGTGGAAGGTCAGTTTTACGGCAAACTCTCACGCGTGGAAGAAACTATAGAGTATATAAAAAGAGGCGGCTACAAAAACATAGGCATAGCCACTTGCATAGGACTCATTAACGAAACGAGAACGCTTATGAAAATCTTTGACCGCTACGGCGTAAACTCGTACGCCGTCTGCTGCAAAGTCGGCGGCGTGGATAAAAGCGACATCGGCGTGCCTGACGAACACAAGCTGAATCGCGGAAAAGAGCATGAGACCATGTGCAATCCCATTTTGCAGGCGAAAGTCCTTGAAGAGCGCCAGACGGACTTTAACATTATAATGGGCTTATGCGTCGGTCACGATTCTCTGTTTTCAATGCATTCGAAAGCGCCGGTCACGACGCTCGTAGTAAAGGACAGGGTCTTAGCCCATAACCCCGTCGCCGCTTTGTATACCAGCGACACGATCTATTCGCGCTTCAAATGATCCGGCTTCGTTTAACGCTGACAAGACTCGAGCGAATCAATGCGGCTTAAGGTCTTGGGGCTCCGCCCCAAACCCCGCCGGGGTCTTCGACCCCGGACCCCCACGCCGCGCGTTCGCGCGTCTTCATGAAGAAACGATTGGACAGTCATGTTATATATCAGAGCCTGTTTGAGATTTCGCTTTTAGATGATTTTTCGCCAAACGCGGAAATAAGCCGAAAAATGCGAAATGGAGATCTTAAACAGGCTCTGATATTTTTTTATAAAAAAGCCCGCGTTCTATAAAAAGCGCTTTTAGCATATACTTCTATGTGGCGCTCGCATAGGCTCGTATGCTTTTCGATCGGACGCCATAAAGCGGCCGTAAGGCGTAATATTAGACCTGTCCCGGAACCTGACTTCGATGGATTCATGAGCGAATTTTTCGCAAGGCAACGAAACGAAAGCCGCATTGTGAAAAAATCCGCCGCGCGGACGCCGGAGTTAGATTTCAGGACAGGTCTATTGAACTCAGCCTGAACCATGACCATCCGAACGGTCCTTTTCACGTCCGGTTTGGCTATGTCTCAAACTGAGTTCAGTATAAAACGAGAGGGGCTTGACATGGAAAACGGACGTTACGTCAGGCGGCGCACCGCGCCGCGCGCGAAAGCGAGGGAAAAAAGCTCATACATAGAGACGGTGACGGCGCAGCTCGTCGTATGCTCCATAACGTTGGCGGTCGCGTTGCTTATTAACATCTTGGACATACCGGTAGCCGAGCAAGCTAAAGAAACAATCGCCTCGACGATAAATAACGATGACGGTCTTTACGCCTTCGCGAAAATCGCGAGTTCTATCAAAGAATTTAAAAAACCGGCTCAAAGCGCGCTGGGCGATTTAGCCGAAAAGGATATTTACGGCCCTGACAGCGAAGCCGAAGAGGACTCGCCGCCTTTCGCGGACGAAACGTCCGACAGAATTGATGAAGACGTATTGAGCGAGTTAAACTCTCGCATGGACTACGATAGTGACTTGGCAAAAAAGCGAACGGTTCCGTTGCGGGAAGAATAAACTCCGACGCGGACAGCGGAACCGACAAAGCGTCAACAAAGCTTCTATTACCGGTCGAAGGTTTCATTTCATCGCCATTTGGCGACAGGGTAAACCCGTTGACCGGAAAAGACGAATTTCACAATGGCATAGATATCGCCGCCGTCATCGGCTCCAACGTTTTAGCCGCGGATGACGGCGAAATTATCGAGGCTGACGAAAATAGCTTAAACGGCGTATTTTTACGTTATAAAACTATGGGCGGCCTTGTTGTGACTTACGCTCATCTGAGCGAAACGCTAGCCGAAGAAGGCGACTCCGTAAAACGCGGGCAAACCGTGGCGCGCTCCGGCAATACAGGCCGAAGCGACGGTCCGCATCTGCATGTGTCGATTTCCTTGGACGGCGAATTCGTCGATCCCTCCTCTTACATTGATTTTTAGGATCCTTAAATTATATTGATTATTCTAGAAGGAAAATCATAAGACGCGGACAAATCGCGGCGCGCTCATTCCGGACGATGTCCGGACATTGTCTGGACATTGTCCAAAGCGACGCCGCGCGCCTCGTTTTATACTGAACTCAATTCGAAACTCGGCCAAATCCGCCAAAAGCGAGATCTTGAACGGACTCTAAGCCCAACAGCCCATTATCCTTCACAACACGGAGGCTTTAACAGCTCGTCCCGCCCACCGCCGGCGCCGACCGCCCAACGACGCCGATTTTTACATTTCCCTTAGAGAGTCGAATGTCTTCATGAGATCTAAACGCCCGTATCCAGACTGCACATTCGGATAATTTTCATTATCGTCCCGGCGTCCGCCGCCTCGCGCTATCAGAGCTTTTACGCGTATGGCGTTCATGCCGACCTCATGCTTATCCGCTATGCCCCATTGCAAAACAAGAGCGCACGCGCCCGCCGTTATAGCCGCCGCGACGCTTGTTCCGCTCATGACGCCAGGCCCATTCGGGTATATTCCGCCTACGTTTACGCCAGGCGCCAGAAGATCCGGCAGCACGGTCGGAACAGTCGAAGGCCCCCACGACGAAGAGACATATATGCTTCCGTCTTCGCTGTTATACGCGCCGCACGTAATTACTCCTTCCGACGTGGCCGGCACGACCACGGTGTAATTCGCCGTAGGCGCCATGAACCGCGCAGTTGAGCCTATAGGCAGCCACAAATGGAATTCACCGCTTATAACCAAATCGCCATACACGGAAATTACCCATATTCCAGGCGTAGGATCGTGTATTTTCACTAAAGAGATATGGCTCGTGTTTTGATAGTAAGATATTGTGAGCCGCGCCTCCTCCAGCGCGAAATTTTTTTCAAACGAAAGCCCCGGACTTGACGGAACGCGGTTCATAATTTCGCCCGACGGCGACTTTATGGAAACGGACAATTTATCCCAATAAGCGTTTTTTAAGTAAACGACGAGCGTCTTTATTCCCTCCGGCGTTCTTATCTCTATGTCTTTCATATCGCCGGTTCTTTCCAGCATATCATGGGTGTGTCTAGCGGCTCCGCCTTCGTTACCGGCGGCGGCGCATATGACAACGCCGGGAAGCCGCGTGACCGACGTCATATATTCCTCTAAAACGGTTAATCCGTCGTGTCCGCCCGCGTTCGTGCCCAACGCTACGCATATGACGACCGGTCTGTCGACTCTCCTCGCCTCGTCCAGTATATATTGTATGCCCAGCATAACTTCAGCGGATCGAAAAAGAAGTTCGTCCTCGCGGCCGCTCCAGAAGCCTTTTATATAGGCCGGGTCCGCGGTCTTAAGCTTTACAGCCACAATCTCCGCGTCAGGCGCGGCTCCGTTATATTCGCCTTCCTCGCGTCCGGCAGCCAGAGAAGCCAGGAACGTCCCGTGCCCGTCCTCGTCAAGGTGCGGCGCCAGATCATGAGGGTCAGACGCCTCAAGCGCGGCGTTTATATCGTCGTTTGAGTACCGCGCGCCGAAATGCATCCCCGCGGGGATTTCGCCTTCAAGCGTCTGATCCCATATGGATAATATTTTACTCGAACCGTCTTCGTATAAAAAAACGGAATTCGTATAATCTATGCCTGTGTCCACAAACCCTACCAAAACCCCGCTTCCGCTCAGTTGTAAATATGGATTGCGCCGCGCGCGAATGATGCCGGCCGCGTCCAGGTTCTCTTGATCCAACAGCGATAAAGGCGCGGGTATCATTATTATCATGTCCGAACCCATGTCCGATATCACATTCTCGACTTCCGATATCGTCGTATACGCCACGACATAGCCGCCGTCCAGCACGGAGCCTATTTTAACGTACGGATGTTCCTGCGCGTAATTTTCAAACTGATAGCTGTAACGCGCGCATATAGGCACGACCTCAGGCAGCTTTATAAACTCTTCCACGGAAAGATTATCATATTCGTCTTCGGATCCGGCGACTTCCGTTCCCTTTATTATCCTTTCGGCGAATTCGTCGTGGGCCATAGCCTTTACCCCTCCTTGAACATAACTTTTAAGCATATCGATAGAACCTTTAACGCACAGCGCGCCATAGCCCCACAACGGGCTTGGATACGACACGCCGTCGCCGCGTTCGGCCCCGGCGCGTAAAAACGCTTTTACGCGCTGCCCGTACAAAAAGGGATCGTTCCCTTTCACTATGCCCCATTCCATCATAAGCGCCGCGCCGCCCGCGACAAAAGGCGCCGCCACGCTCGTGCCGGTGAAACTGTCATAGCCGCCGCCCGCTTTGGTCGAAATGACGTTTACGCCCGGCGCCACCAGGTCCGGCTTTACATAGGCGTCGTTTCGCGCGAAACCCCTGCTTGAAAAATCGGCCATCGCGCCTATGCGGTAGTCGTACGCGCCGACGCTTAATACGTTTTTGGCTGTCGCCGGCAAAGTCATGGTGCCATTGGCCGACGGCGCGCTGAACGCGGTGGCTTCGCCGACCTGCTCTATCGTCGGCAGCCACATGTCAAAGCGGCCGTCAACTATGCGGCCGGCTTTTACGCGCAGCGTCCAAAGGCTGGCCGGCAGCGTTTCCTTGGAGCTGACGTTAATGAAGATCTCCTGGGCGTCAGTGTAATAGCTGGGCTGTCCGAAAGAGATGTCCACTGTTACGCCGTCCGACGTTTCGCTTCGCGTCCTGGCGGAGTAAGTTATATCCCTTATCGCGTATCCGTTTGGCAATATGAAGTCGAATGAAATATCGTCCACGAAATTTTGCCAAAAGGATATATAAAATGAGCGTAAATTCGGCGCGGTAAAAAATTCGGCGTCTACGGACTGACCCGAATCTATTTTGGCCGAATAGTGATGTGAGCCGGAACCTTCATTACCCGCGGCCGCCACGATGACCGTCTTCCATTTTCGCTCCATATCGTCCAAAAAAAGCTCGAACAGCGAGTTGTCGTCGTGCGACCCGTCGTTTGTGCCATAGCTCAAGTTTATGACTATCGGCATTCCCAACGCCTCGGCCTGATCCGTCACATATTTCACGGCGCGCATAAGCTCCGTAGTTCTGGCGAATGACATACGGCCCTGTTCGCCAAGGCAGACGACTACTAAGCTAGCTTTCGGCGCCACGCCCGCGTTCGCTTGGACGGCGCGCCCGTTACCCGCCGCGATTCCCGCCACCGCCGTGCCGTGACCTATAAAATCCATCGCGCCTAATGTCTCGCCGTTCGCTATCGCTTCATTTATAGCCGCCGCGTCATATTCCGCCCCGTGATTAAAACCGGCGGGCGGCGTTCCTTGCGCCCGTTGATCCCAAACGCTTAAAATTCTCGTAGCGCCGCTGTCGTCCATAAAATCCGGATGCATGTAATCTATGCCCGAATCTATAATGGCGACTATAACGCCGTCGCCCGAAAGCCCTTCCATCTCAGGCGCGGGATAGACGCATGACGCCCGCGCGCCCTCGTTTATTAAAAACGCGAGCGCTTTCGGCGTCTCTATGTGTTCGACGCGCGAGTCTCTCGACAACTCGTTCAGCTTGTCGGAAGACGACGTGATAATAGCGTAACTCTCGTTCAAGATTTCGACGCTAACGTCATAAATGTCCTCAACGCCCATTATATCTCCGTTGTACTTAACTATTACCTCCCATTCGCTCGAATCGCCTCTGTAATCGTCCAAAATCTGACAGCGCCCCCCTACGACATATTCCGCCAACATTTCATTTAACGACGCGGCCCAACGATCGCACAGACGCGGCGCGGGCGTAATATATTTATATTCACATGCCGGTCGAAAGATTATTAACATTGAGCGAAACGACAAGTGAAGCGTTCATATTTTCAGACATATCCTCATAGTGTATTATGTACGTTTGTTTGGAGCCGGCAAGCGGCCGTTCAAGTCAAACGGCCAATCGAGACAGTCAGCGTCAATATGCGAGGTGCGGCGAATGGACGATTTAAACATTCATGTTCTAAACGGCTTTGGCGTCAAAGCTAAATACGTCAGGCAGCAAAAGGCAAGCTATGTATGCGCCACCGATAAAGGCGAGAAAATAATTAAAAAAAGCTTTGACAGCGCCGAAAACATTCTGCTTCAACGCGCCCTGACTGAGCATATGCGCGCGAACGGATACGCTCGAGCCGTAAAGTTTGAGCTGTCCGAAGCCGGACTGCCTTACGTACATTTTGGCGGCGAGCTTTACACAATGACGGATTATCTGCCCAGACTGACAGAGACCGATTTTCACGACCGCGATACGTTCGTGAAAATATTGCGAAACATCGGGCTTATGCATCAAGCCGCGTCGGGGTTTTTCGGCGCCCCTGAACCGCCGGACGCCATTGAGCGCTTTAAAAAGGGACGCACTGAGATGACCGCCATAAAAAAAAGGCTTAGAGCGCAAAAGCGTCTCTCGGACATAGACGTCACCTTCCTTAAAAACTACGAATTCTACGCCGAAAAAATTGACGCGGCCATACGCATGATGGAAGACGCCTGTTTTTCTGAAGCCGTAAAAGCCTCCGCTTCAAACGGTCGCGTCTGTCACGGCGCCATTAAAGAGGAAACCGCGCTTACGGACGGCGACGACATATACTTTTACAATTTTTCGCGGGCATTCGCCGGACACGCCGTCTTTGACGTTTGCGACGCCTCGCGGCGCCACGCCAGACGCCCGCAGCCGGCGACTATGCCGTTCACGGAAGCGCTGCGGCTTTACCGTGACGTGACCGGCGAAGTGCTCGATTTCAACATAGCGTATCCCCTGATGCTGTACCCAGAGAAATTTATACGCGTTTGCGGCCAGTATTATAGAAAAAAAAGGACGTGGATCCCAAGCGCGATGGCAAACCGTATGGAGAAAGAAGTAAACTCAAAAGACGCTTATTATGAATATATAGAAAGCGCGGTCACTTAGCGCCTAATTTCAGATGACTATCCAAACAATTCATGAAGACCTTGGGGCTCCGCCCCAAACCCCGCCGGGGTCTTCGACCTCGGACCCCACGCCGCGCGAACGCGCGGCTTCATGAAACATTAGACAGTCATATTGGCAAAAAAACGAGCGCAAAGAATCCGTCGAAAATGAGATCTCGAACCAAACAAGTCATGAAGACCTTGGGGCGCCGCCCCAAACCCCGCCGGGGTCTTCGACCCCGGACTCCACGCCGCGCGAACGCGCGGCTTCATGAAGCCATTAGACAGTCATATTGGCAAAAAACGAGCGCAAAGAATCCGTCAAAAATGAGATCTTGAACAGGCTCTTAACCGAAGCGCCGTCGTCCCATCACGGCGGAAAACGTCAAAAAACGCGGAAATCAGTCGTTTCCGCGTTTTTTGACTATACAGTCTCCAAAAACGCCCGCCCTTCATCTATGGCGTCTTCCAGCGCGTCGGCCGCTTCGCGCTGAAAACCGTTGAAGAGGTTAAGCTTGTTGAGTATAAGGTCGTAATCAGCGTCGTTATGTAGCAATTCCTCCTTAACCGCTTTAAAGTCCCTTTTGGAGCCTATAGCCCTTAATCTCTCATTTATCGCCGCGTTCTGACTTTCGGCGTATTCGACAAACCGCGCGAACCGCTCCACCTCAGCTTCGTCAAAACGCGTCCGCGCGCGGCTTTTATCACGTAGCCTCCGCTCTATTCCGTCATACACCGCCGCCCGCTCTCTCAAAAGCCGCGACAATCTTATCGTTCCGTTTTCAATATATTCCATAGCTTCGCTTATGTTTCGCCGCGTTTTTTCATCGTCGGCTGGCGCTTTGCGTTTAACCGCGCACATGGCCTTGTTTTCATTATGGAATATCTCATAAGCTATTTTGGCGGCGTCCGCCGCCGGCGACCGTGAAACCAGCATCACCAACAGAACTACTCCCCCGATTATCACATTCATTCATTCCACGTCCTTCGTTTGTAAGCGTTATCTCTCAGTTAAGAGCCTGAAAAATTTCTCTTCATATTAATATCGACCGAAGACGCCCGTCCGCCAAGAACCTTGTTCAACGCTTGGCGTCGCGGCGTTCCGCGCCTGAAAGCCGGCCGTCTTCAAAGGGCCTTTAATAATATATACGTTTGAAATATGTTAAAAATATGAACGAATCATTAATAATTCGTTAAAACTGACGGCCAGCGCGTTTTCCGCGATGAATTATGATTTGAGGGAGATTTTCGCCCGACGTACCGGCGTAAGCGCTGATTCTATCAGCGCTTACTTGCCCGGCGCGTCACGCCGTTTCTTCTTTCACAAAAAAACCCTAACACGCGGCGCCTCGAGCGTCTGCGAGCCGTCCGCCCGCGGAACGCCGCGCCCGTTTTTTCCTCCGCCGTTTCCGCGTCAGCGAAGCCCGCCAAGCAGAAGAAGCAACAGCAATGTCGAGTTCTCTCCCGAAAACATTCCGGGGTTCAGCAACGTCAATAGCAAAATGGTCGTGGTATCAATGCCAGGTCCGCCGGGAAATCCGGCTCCGCCTATCGCGCTCATTAAAAAAACCTCCCACAAAATAGTTGTAGTCTATATTATGAGACGCGATATAAATGTTGCCTGTCTGACGGGCGCGCCTTTTCGCGTCCGCCGCCCTTAAAAACCCTCTTTCAATCCATACCAAGTTAACATATGTACAACCATGAAAAATGTAAAAACCACGCGCGTAACACAAATGAAATGTGTCGAAACGCATAAATCGGCGCGCCGAATCCATAATATTTACAGGATAACATTGATTGCCGCAACGGGACTGAGAGCCTGTTTAGTATCCGAGTCCGGCGGACTAGCGAGCAAGTTTTTCGCTGTATGAGGAAGCGATGAATAGCGGAAAACCAAACGCTTAACCGTCGAACGCGGGCGCTAAACAGGCTCTGCGTGAGCCGCGCGACTATCGTATTGTTTCCGAACGAACGCATAGCTATTACATGTTCGTTACATTTCCCCGCAAACGGTTGCGTTTAATGGATATTTGCGATATATTCACAAACGCCGTGAGTTGGCTTGTTTTGGGCGAAAACGGCGCGCCGCTCACCGGGGGCGTTACAATTTGGTTACGCCGAAGTTAAATAACGCGTATTCGATTGACTGGTAAAATATGTGGCGCTATAATGATTTTCGTAAACGGGAACGGATATTGAATATCCACGGGCGGTCGTTCCGCCGTCCGAAAAACCCACTCAAAATTTTTAAGGAGGAAGATTTATGAAAAGAAAGTTAGCTTTATTGCTGGCGGCGGTCTTTACGCTTTCCGTCGTGCCGGTGATGAACGCGGCGGCCGCCGGAGTCAGCAGGTCGCTTACTCCGTCGCTCGGCTTCGTTCCAGAGAAAACCTTGTTTTTTGAAAACTCTTTAAATACCTCAGCCGGCGAACCGACCCCTAAAACGGACGATGTTGAGTATTATGTGGAAGGGCCTGACCTTCTGATCAACATTAACGACGACACGGTCAGAGCTGGCGCGACGCTTCGCCTTGAACTGACGAACGCGGACTTCGCGTTCAGGAACTCAGTAGCCGTAACTACAGGAGATACTACCTTTGATGCGATTACTGCAATATCAGGCGCCAGCCTGCGCACCGCTAACGGTAACAGTTCCAACGATAGGGTTTTCGCTAAACTCCCGCAGCCAAGTGACGCTTCCGCCGGCGAGTTTTGGAGTACGAACGGTTATACGGAAAGGATTAATCCCTCCACCATTACCGCCATTGCCAACGATTTTACTTACGATAGATCGAAAGGTCTTTTCGGCCACGACGACCTCACTGGCGGCAAGTCCGGCATATATTTCCGCATAGGCGATCTTTGGCCTACAGTTGGCGGAGTACAGGATTATAGCGCGATAACCTCTACCATAGGCAGTAAGAAGCTTGAGATTCCTTATGCTCTTGAGGTGTCAGCGATAGACGACTCCGTAGCTAACGTGACTATCCTTAACCCTCGCGGATTTGCAAACTCCAGCAATAATTATACCGATGTAGCCGCTGTCTGGCACAACGACGCTCCTGGGGTGGTGCCTAGAGCCTTATACAATTCATCGGCTTGGCAGATCAGGATACCGATAGTCGCGCTTACCTTGAAAGACGAAGAAGTTCGCCTGAGAGTCGAACCGGCGGGTTCTTCCGGTCTCGGCAGCCTGAACACTTACAGCATTTCGTCTCCGGTTACGAGTTCCACGAACACATATTTCCAAAAACCAGAGACAGCCAGATCCTCTTTCGTATATGACGCCGACGACGAGAAACTGATTATCGCAGAGTCGAGATTCTATTCAATCGAGAACGGATCTTTTGAGTTGGCTTTGCCAAGAGGCTTTGAGTGGGATAAGCCGACTAAAGTGGTGATTGGAACTGACCCAGGTCTCTCTTGGAACGACGGTATAAGCTCTTATAAGGAGCAAAACCTAGGTTTTTACGATATCGACTACAAACTGAAAAGCAACAACGACGAGGACAAATCGACGTTAAGAGTTAATTTAACTGGTATCGAAAAGTCTAAGCGCACCAGAGGCTACCTCTATATCAAAGGGTTAGCTTTCACCGCCGACGACGACGCGCCTTACGGCGAAATTAAAGCGACGATCAAGAATGTCTCCGGTTCAGACTTTTTAACGACGCAGACGTTCACGGCAGGTACTCGCAGAGATTATGAAGTGACTTTAAAGACAACGGGAACGATTCCTACGCTTTACAGCGGACGTTACGACGAGCTTAGTCCACTTGACGCCGGCGACGACCATAAAGCGGCGACGGTAGTGTTTGAGGAAGCCGTGACGGAAGCTTGGCTTTCGGGCGAAGTCAGTTTCGTTCTTTCCAAAGGCGCCAGGTTCCGCAGAGTGGAATTTACCGACGTGGATAACCTCACAAGCGCGAGCGAAGCCAATTTGACCGACGATGTTGTGGGTACCGTAGTGTTCGACAAAGAAGCGACCCCCCCATTTGACGTAGACCCCGGCAAGGGCGAGTTTATAAACGACAACTCTTTCTATGGCGATTCTAGCGGCAAAGTTAGAATAAACGAGAACATCATGACGCTGACCGGCTTTGACGTTCAGGCCAGCAAGAGAGCTCTCATTGAGTTTGACTCGTGGATAAGCATTGAACCAGGCTTTGAGGGCGACATTAAACTTATCGCCTCCGGACGCGGCGTGGGCACCGGCGAAGATCAGGCCGTCACCATAGCTAAAGCCGTCAACCCGGTTACGGTTGAAACGAAAGTTACGGACGTTAAAATCGGTTATCAATATCAAGCTACCGCTGACATCGTTTTGAAAGAAACCGGCGCGGGAGCGCTTCCGGACGACAAAGAAGTTTGGGTTTCGGTAAGCGACATGCTTTCCAACGACATGCGCTTTTCACCTGACACAGTCGTAAAAGTTACGGAAGGCAACCTCGACATCGAAGACATTAAGAGCGTCGCTGGCGTAAGCGACGTAGGCAGCTCGAGTTACGCGTCCGGCGGCTCATATCTTGGGCAAGTCGGAGGCAGCACGATCAGCTTTAACGTAAGACGCCCGTCCACGACCGCTTCGACGATTACGCTGTCGAACGTGGCGGTAAGAATCGACCGTACCGTACCTTTGACGAACTATACGCCTTACAAAGTTCTCGTTTGGGGTCCGGGACCGGCCGGCAGTTACTACTATTTGAATTATCATAAAAATTTAAGGGATAAATTCCTTACGGCCGGCATAGCCGCCGATTACCTGCGCGTGATAACCGCCGCCGAGGATATCGGTCTTGCCAAACAGGAAGTCAGAGTGACCATAGGCGCTCGCACCTTTACCGTAAACGGCACGTCGTACGATATGGACGCCGCTTCCTATATCTCGACCGCCAGCAACAGCACGATGGTTCCGATTCGCTTCGTCGCCAACGCTCTTGGCATAGACGACAACGGCGTTATCTGGGACGACACGAATAAAGTCGTTACTATAAACGCGCCTAACAGAATCGTTCAGTTCACCATCGGCAGCTCTACAATGAAAGTGAACGGAGCCGACGTTACTATGGTAAGCCCGGATAACCTTCCCGTTAAGGCTGAAATAGTCGCCGACAGAAGCTATGTCCCGTTCAGAGCTATGGGTTACGCCTTTGGCATAGAAGTCTCTTGGGACGAAGCGACCCAAACCGCCATATACAATCCTGGCGTAGGACTGACGACTACAACCACAGCCACAGCAGTGACCGCGGATGACACGGATGATGACGACGACACCACAACCGCGTAATATCTTTTAAAATAAATCTCTTTAAAAAACCCCCCGAAAGGGGGGTTTTTGCTCAATCACGCGTCAGGGCGCCATCTCACAAGCGGGCATCTCCGTTAAACCGCGCGAAGCGGGGTCCGGGGACGAGTCCCCGGCGGGGTTTGGGGCGGCGCCCCAAGGTCTTTACTCTTTTATAGTGTTTTTACTCTCTTGTAAGGAGGCGATGAAATGCGTTTGAAGTCTTTTGCGGCCGGCATAGCGGTTGGCGCCGCGGCGATGGCCGTGATAGCGGCGTCGGTCAGCGTGTACGCCGCTAATAGTAAGGTGGAAGTGTGGGTCACGGACTCGTTCAAAATTAACTTTGACGGGAAGGATAAGACTCTTCCGGACGATTACCACATATTGAACTATCAGGACAGGATATATTTGCCTTTTAGATATGTGGCGGAGGAACTGGGAGCTAAGGTCTCGTTCTTCGCGGACACTAACCGTATTTTAGTCGAAAGCCCCGAGCCGAAAGTCGTTGAGAAAATCGTTGAGGTTACACCCGAGAAAGAACCCGAGGCCACATATCTTGAATTGCCCGTGAGATTGCGCAAACAAGACGTGACGATTGATATCTATGAAATTAAGAGAGAAACGGACTTCGCCTATGTGTCATTCGATATGACGAATGATTCCGCGAAGGACGTGCAGTTGGACTTCCGTAATGCGAGGTTCGACGTGGACGGCGTGGAAATTTACGCCGAAGAGCAATATGAGGTCGATTGGCTTAACGTCGTGCCGGCTTATAGCGCTCTGGAGGAAAAAACGCTCGTTTTTCCAGGTCTGCCGCGAAGACGCGACCAGGTGAAGCTTATACTGCCGGTTCTTATGGAAGAATATATCGCGGACACGAAGAGCTATGACATGGTGTCCCGTGATTTTGAGTTTTATATAGACACCACTGAAAAAATTGACTGAACGGGAGATTGATTATGAAGCTTCGTAAAATTACGGCGTTCGCTATGACTATCGTAATGACGGGGCTGTGTTGCGTGAACGCGTTCGCCGTCAACTTGAAAGTGGACGGAACGACCGCAAATCTTACGCATTCACCGCAAAACGCCGAGAATTATTGGCTGGTCGAAGGCGGCGAGCTTGCCGCGCTTTTGGGACTTAAGAGCGTGTGGTCACCCGACCGGAAAACGCTGACTATCGCCGACGGAACCGCTAAAACCGCCGTTTTCACCGCGGGACGGAAGTCATATGAAGTGAACAACATAGCGAAAACTATGCCCCTCGCCGCGATAGAGACCATAAACGGCTTGTATGTGCCTGTACGCGTCGTTTGCGAAACGTTTGAGGCGAAAATATTGTGGGACGGCATAGCGCAAAATATCTTGATAACGACGCCTTTGAAAAACGCTGACGCCATAGTCGCGCGTTACTCCGACGACGGCGCGAAAGGCGCCACAAAGTATGAGGACGCTTTGAAAAGAGCGCTTGAAATCAATTCGGACATTAAAAATCTGTCGGATAATATCGAGTACATGCAAAAACAGCGCACGGAACTCGTCGATATGCAGCCTACCGACGTTTATGTCACAGCCGAAACGCGCCAGATAAGCGATACGAATTTCAGCGCGTGGCTGCGCCAGATAAACGCGCTCGAAAGCGAAATATCAAACAAGGAATACAACGAACGCCTCACTAAAGGCATGTCGGAATATTTGATGCGCAACGCGATTATACAAATTAAACTCAACGAAATCGATATATCCGTTTTGAGCGAGAATGTCAGTTTAGCGGAAAATAACCTTAAAAACGTAACGCTCAAAAACAGCGTTGGCATGGCCAGCGACGCGGACGTGAAAACGGCGAGGACAAACGTGGATAAGCTGAAAACATCGCTGTCCGCGCTCCAGCTTACGGCGCGGGATAATAAGTTGGCGCTTAATAAGCTTTTGGACTATCCGGCCGATACGAACCTGATTATACCCCTGACGCCGGCGTATTCCGAACTGCCCAAAAGTATAAACGACTATATACGCATAAAAACAAGCGAAGACCCGCAGATTAAAAAACTTGAAGCCACGCTCGAAAACGCTGAATACGCGCTTAACGTCACATGGGACACCGTCACTGACTATGAGCTTGAAAAGATTAAAAACCAAAACGCCGTAAATCAGGCCGCCAGAAATCTTTCTGACGCGAAAACCAATTTAAGCAAAAACATCGAAAGCGCGTATAACGACCTTAACAAGCTTTTAGAGAACCAGAACGGGCTTACGGTGGACCTTGCCAAAGCGCATGAAGACCTTTCAAACGCTACCGCAAGCTATCAGGCGGGCTTCTCAACCGTTTACGAAGTGAACGGGGCTAAGCTATCCGTTTTAAGGGCTGAAACGGAAATCGCCAAAAACATATATAACTATTCAAATTTATACTTCGCTTTTCAAAACCCGTATCTTTTGCAATAATACCTGATATATCGATAAAAAATTACAGTTCATGGCGGCGGCTCGCTTTAGAACTGTAATTTTTTTTATCTAATTCATATCAATTTTTCCGTCCGCAAAAGAATGTGACTTATCTAAAAAAACTGACAAAGGCGGCTTTTAAAATTTGTGAAATATTTTTTTAATATATAATCACAAAATGTAATGTTAAAAATCATGCTATAGCTTTATAGTCTTTTTGTAATATATTCTACATAATAAGCGCTGTTTTTGTTTAAATAAAAAAATCTATTTAAAAAAAGATTTGTTATGTACATTTTAATTTGTTATAATTACTAGTCAATCAAACCCGTTTCATTTTATGGCCTTTGCCTGCCCGCGCGTCTCTTGAGCGAAACGGAGGATAGCGACTATCCTCCGTTTCGCTCAAGATGGTGAACTATATAGGTATATAATCAGCGAAACATGGTCATAAAAAGCGATAACCGGCGCCGCGCGTCGCGAATGACAATTTTTTTGACTCGTCCGGCCATCGCGTATGAAAGGAGGGCGCTCGCATACCCTGAAAACGACGAAAAACCTATTATGGCGAAAACGGCGTGAGTTAATGACGCGACAACTCACAAACCGCCTTTTGGACGCTCCTCTATAATCGTGTCGCCGCATAAAAAGGAGAAGAAAACATTATGAGCTTCATACACAGGTACTGTGAAACTAAATTCGATTCCTACGAAGATTTTTACAACAATTTCACCGTAAAAAAACCGGAACAGTTCAATTTCGGCTATGACGTCGCGGATGAACTGGCGCGTACGCGCCCCGACAAAACGGCCATCGTATGGAGCGACGACCGAAAAAGGGAAAAATTCATATCGTTCGCGGAAATCAAACGCATGAGCGACAAAATGGCGAACGCGCTGATATCTCTCGGTATAAGCAAAGGCGACGCCGTAATGACAATGTTGAAACGACGCTACGAATATTGGTATTTCACTATTGCTATGCATAAAATAGGAGCCATTCTTATCCCAGCGACGCATATGCTGACGGTAAAGGATATCGTTTACCGTATAAACGCCGCTGACATAAAAATGATCATATCAGTCGACGATAAGCTAATGGGCGAAAGGATAGACGAAGCCCAGTCGAAAACCAACGACACGCTTAAAATAAAATCCTTCTTATCCGCGGATAAGGAAGGATACGTTAATTTCAGCCGCCTGACGGAAACTATGCCGGAACAATTTGAGCGTCCGGCGGACATGCCGGACAGCAAGGACGTAATGCTGGCGTATTTCACATCCGGTACGACGGGTATGCCCAAGATGGTCGCGCACGACTATTTTTACCCTCTGTGTCATTTGACGACAGCTAAATTCTGGCACGGTCTGGACGAAAACGACTTGCATCTCACGGTCGCTGACACCGGATGGGCGAAAGCGTCGTGGGGCAAGATCTATGGTCAATGGATATGTGAAGCGGCGGTGTTTATCTATGATCACGATAAATTTACGCCTAGCGCGTTTTTAGAGCTTATTGACCGTTATAAAATAACGTCGTTTTGCGCGCCGCCCACGGTTTACCGTTTTTTGGTAAGAGAAAAATTGAGTAATTTCTCACTCAAATCTCTAAAAAAATCGACCGTGGCTGGCGAGCCTCTTAACCCGGAAATCTATTACCGCTGGTTTGACGCGACGGGGCTGAGCCTGCGCGAAGGATACGGCCAGACGGAGAGCGCCATACTTATCGCTACAAACCTGTGGGTCGATCCAAAGCCTGGTTCCATGGGCAAACCTATGCCGCTTACTAAATGCGACGTGTACGATGAAACCGGCGGCTTGTGCGCGGACGGCGAATTAGGCGAGCTATGCATGCCTGTCCCGGACATTGATAATCGCCCTATAGGTCTTTTCATGGGCTATTACCGCGACGAGCGGCTAACTAAAGAGACGCTGTACAATCACATATACCATACGGGCGACACGATGTGGAGAGATGACGACGGCTATATCTGGTTCAAAGGACGCGCAGACGACATTATAAAAAGTTCCGGGTATCGCATAGGCCCGTTTGAGGTTGAAAGCGCGCTTTTGGAACATCCCGCCGTGCTTGAAACGGCAATCACTGGCTCGCCGGATCCTGTCCGCGGGTTTAACGTAAAGGCGACCATCGTCTTGGCCAACGGTTACACACCGTCGGAAGCGCTTAAAAAAGAGCTGCAAGACCATGTGAAGCGCACTACAGCGCCCTATAAATATCCGCGCGTAATCGAATTTGTCGATCAGTTGCCCAAGACGATAAGCGGCAAAGTGCGTCGGGTGGAGATACGCAAAATGGACGCTTTAAAGGCTTAATACGTTCGAAAAACGCCGTCGCCGGTTAAAAAACCGGTAGACGGCGCGGCAATTATGTACTTCCTTTAATAAAATAGTCTAGAGGACGCTCTTTGGATTCGGTCCGAAACGGTTGTCTCCCGTTTCGCCTTCCGTCGCCATCAATACGATGAACCAAATCAAGCCAATAAACGGGACAAACGCAACAAAAATCCAATGCCAGCTCTTCCCAATATCATGTAACCGCCTTACCGCCGCCGCCAACGCGGGCAACAGCATAGTTAAATTATATACGAAATGAATAACTATTAAAACCGCGCTTACCGGCGGTCGAAACAAAGCCGTTAAAAACAAATTAATCATCAAAGCCATTAAAACGAAATTAATAGTAGCATTAACTAAAAAGAAAAGCCAATATTCCCTACGTCTTGCGCGTCCTGAAAAATCGGCGTAATTTTTCAATACCTTTACATAATTGTTTACTAGTTCCATACAGCCCACCCTCCATATTATCCTTCAAAGTTTTAATTAGATTGTAGCGCCAAACGCGCGCCATATCAATTTTTAATCCCCAAAAAACAGCGAAAAAAACCTTCGTTAGCCGCATTTTTCGGCCGCGTCTACACATTCGAACCAGCGTAACGTCGCCGTATTTTACTACGTAATCTCGCGCATCAGACCGCTGTCTTTGGCGACCACCGCTCCGCCAGGGCCTATGTCGTCATAGTTTATGACCTTCGCTCATATGAACTAGCGCTCTGAGTCCGTGTGAATTTTCTCAACCGTTCTCAACGCTCTTAAACCTCATTTTATAGTCCAACGCACTCGCGCCCTTACGGGGGGGCTGGCCGTAAAAAAACGCCACCCACCGGTTAAAATCCGGTAGACGGCACGGCAATTATGTACTTCCCTTATAAAAAGTTTAAGCTACGCTCTTGGGATCCGGGCCAAAACGATTGTCTCTCGCTTCGCCCGCTATCGCCATCCATATGAAGTAAGCGATCCCCGTTAAACATATGACGATAGACAAAATAACAAGCCAAAGCAGTCTATACTCAGTGTAGGCTCTCGTTTCGCCTGCTATTGCCCTCCATATGCGGAACACGATCCAGCCTCCTAAATATAAGACGCCAAGCAAAATAACAAGCCAAAGCCCGCTATGTCCAGTATCATGTATCCGCCTTACCCCAAGTTCCAGCATGTACAGCTGCATAACTGAATGATATAATTTAACAATAATCCCAAACGCTCCACCTATAATAGGCAATAGGGAAAAAAACCATAAAACTACACCAATAATAAGATTGGCTAAAACGAAAAGCCAATACTCCCTACGTCTTGCGCGGCCTGAAAAATTGGAATAATTTTTCAATACATGCACATAATTATTTACTAATCCCATAAAACCCGCCCCCAATAATATCTTTCAAAGTTTTAATTAGATTATAGCGCTAAACGCGCGCCATATCAATTTTTAACCCTCAAAAACCGCGAAAAAAACCTTCGTTAGCCGCATTTTGCAACCGCATTCTACATATTAAACCGAACCAGCGTAACGTCGCCGTATTTTACTACGTAATCTCGCGCATCAGACCGCTGTTTTTGGCGGCCGCCGCTCCGCCAGGGCCTATGTTGTCATAGTATAACCTTCGCTCGTATGAACTCGCGCTAAAAGTCCGTGCGAATTTTCTCAACCGTTCTCAACGCTCTTAAACCTCATTTTATAGTCCAACGCGCTCGCGCCCTTACGGCTGGCCGTAAAAAAACGCCGCCCACCGGTTGAAATCCGGTAGACAGCGCGATAATTATGTACTTCCCTTACAAAAAGTTTAGGCTGCGCTCTTGGGATCCGGGCCAAAACGATTGTCTCTCGCTTCGCCCGCTATCGCCATCCATATGAAGTAAGCGATCCCCGTTAAACATATGACGATAGACAAAATAACAAGCCATAGCAGTCTATACTCAGTGTAGGCTCTCGTTTCGCCTGCTATTGCCCTCCATATGCGGAACACGATCCAGCCCTCCTAAATATAAGACGCCAAGCAAAATAACAAGCCAAAGCCCGCTATGTCCAGTATCATGTATCCGCCTTACCCCCAAGTTCCAGCATGTAAAGCTGCATAACTGAATGATATAATTTAACAATAATCCCTACGTCTTGCGCGGCCTGAAAAACCGACATAATTTTTCAATACATGCACATAATTATTTACTAATCCCATAAAACCCGCCCCCAATAATATCTTTCAAAGTTTTAATTAGATTGTAGCGCCAAACGCGCGCCATATCAATTTTTAACCCCAAAAAAACCGCGAAAGAAACCTTCGTTAACCGCATTTTTCGGGCCGCGTCTATACATTCGAAACAGCATGACTTCGCCGTATTTTACTACGTAATCTCGCGCATCAGACCGCTGTCTTTGGCGACCGCCACTCCGCCAGGGCCTATGTCGTCATAGTTTATGACCTTCGCTCGTATGAACTAGCGCTCTGAGTCCGTGTGAATTTTCTCAACCGTTCTCAACGCTCTTAAACCTCATTTTATAGTCCAACGCACTCGCGCCCTTACGGGGCTGGCCGTAAAAAAACGCCGCCCACCGGTTAAAATCCGGTAGACGGCGCGGCAATTATGTACTTCCCTTATAAAAAGTTTAGGCTACGCTCTTGGGATCCGGGCCAAAACGATTGTCTTTCGCTTCGCCCGCTATCGCCATCCATATGAAGTACACGATTCCTTCTAAACATGGGACGACAATCAAAGTCAGAAGCCAAAAAAGCTCGCTCCTCTCACTCCGTATTGACCATTTGTCTTCTACCACCATACATACCAAGTAGTCGATCCAGTTTAAACATGGGACGCCAAACAAAATAAAAAGCCATAGCCCGCTATGCCCAGTATCATGTATCCGCCTTACCCTCACCGCCAGCCTGGGTAGTAGCGTAGCTGAAGCATATAAGCTAAAAATAACATCAAACGCTATGCCTATAATAGGCAATAAAGAGAAAACCCCGAAAACTGCACCAATAATAATATCGGCTAAAAGGAAAAGCCAATACTCTCTGCGCCTCGCGCGGCCTGAAAAACCGGCATAATTTTTCAATACATGCACATAATTATTTACTAATCCCATAAAACACACCCTCCATAATATCTTTCAAAGTTTTAATTAGATTATAGCGCCAAACGCGCGCCATATCAATTTTTAATCCCCAAAAAACCGCGAACAAAACCTTCGTTAGCCGCATTTTGCAACCGCATTCTACATATTAAACCGAACCAGCGTAACGTCGCCGTATTTTACTACATAATCTCGCGCATCAGACAGCTATCTTTGG
>JAISER010000023.1 GCA_031263985.1 Clostridiales bacterium
CTTGACTCATCGCGGTTCCTCCAGTCACGTTGTTGTCTCACAACTTCATTGTAACTGGTTTGGATCCCCGATGGGTCTTTTTTTTATGCCTTTGGGCAATTCATTTTACAACTTGCCTAAATGTCAATAAACTTGCAATCTGCAATGCAGTGAACAGTTTTACACAATTTGTTGACTTTTTCGCGCGCTGATGTTAAACTCATTAAACGCGTCCGCGCGGTAATCGTTAGCAAGCGCTAAGGCGCGGCGCGATATCATTAAAAAACAGGCGGATAAATTAAAAAGGAGGTGGCACACATGCCGACATTCAACCAGCTTGTGCGTAAGGGCAGAAAGAATCTTGAAAAGAAGTCTACAGCCCCTGCTCTGTTAAAGAGTCTAAACACGCTGAGGCGTAAAACGTCCTCAAGCTCTAACCCTCAAAAACGCGGGGTATGTACGTCAGTCAAAACGGCTACTCCCAAAAAGCCCAACTCGGCTCTCAGGAAGATAGCGAGGGTTCGTCTTTCAAACGGTATGGAAGTTACGACGTATATTCCGGGCGAAGGGCACAACCTGCAAGAGCATAGCGTCGTCTTGATAAGAGGCGGAAGGGTTAAAGACGTCCCCGGCGTGCGCTATCACGTTATACGCGGCACGCTTGACACGGCGGGCGTAGCTAAAAGAAGGCAAGCCCGTTCTAAATACGGCGCTAAGCGCCCGAAAAAATAACGCTTGCGTTACGCCATTGCCGATTTTATTTATCCGCAGATATCTAAAACGCTACAATGGCATGAGCCGCCGCGGCCGAAAGCCGCGCGAGTACCGTCGATATAATTGGCGGCATTTTAACTAAACGCCGCCCTGATTAAGGAGGGAAGAATCTTGCCGCGAAAAGGACACGTTCCAAAAAGGGAGGCTCTGGCCGACCCGGTTTATAACAGTAAAATAGTTACAAAACTGATAAACGGCGTAATGCTTGACGGAAGACGAGGGACCGCTCAGCGTATCGTGTATAAAGCGTTCTCGACAGTGGAAGCGAAGCAGGGGAAAGCCGCGCTGGAAGCTTTTGAGGAGGCGCTCTCTAACATTATGCCCGCGCTGGAGGTTAAAGCGCGCCGCGTAGGCGGCGCCACCTATCAAGTGCCCATAGACATACGTCCGGACAGGCGCCAGGCGCTTGGATTAAGGTGGCTTGTGCTGTTCGCGCGTAAACGCGGAGAGAAAACAATGGAAGAGCGACTTGCCAATGAGATTATGGACGCTTTAAACAATTCCGGAGGCGCTGTCAAACGCAAGGATGAAATGCATAAAATGGCGGAAGCTAACAAGGCTTTCTCTCATTATAAATGGTAACGCGTAATTTTTTGAGGAGGAATCAGGTTTGTCGGAAAGAAAATTCCCGCTTGAAATGACACGTAATATAGGCATTATGGCGCACATCGACGCGGGGAAAACTACTCTTACTGAACGTATTTTATACTATACGGGCCGCAACTACAAAATCGGCGACACGCACGAAGGAACGGCCACAATGGACTGGATGGAGCAGGAGCAGGAACGCGGAATCACCATAACGTCCGCCGCGACAACCGCTCAATGGCTTGACCATAGGGTAAATATTATTGATACGCCTGGACACGTTGACTTTACGGTGGAAGTGGAACGCTCTTTGCGCGTGCTTGACGGCGCGGTAGGCGTGTTTTGCGCGAAAGGCGGCGTTGAGCCGCAGTCGGAAACAGTATGGCGCCAGGCCGACAAATATGGCGTTCCAAGACTTGCGTTCGTGAACAAAATGGACATCATGGGCGCGGACTTCTATCGCGCTTTGGATATGATTAGAGAACGGCTGGCCGCTAACCCCGTCGCCGTGCAAATACCTATAGGCTCAGAGGACTCGTTTAAAGGCGTAATTGATCTTATGACTATGAAAGCGCATATATATAACGACGACTTAGGCGTTGACATATCCGTCACGGACATACCGGACGAATATGTCGAGAAAGCGAACGAATATCACGCGAAAATGATAGACTCAATAGCGGAAACGAACGAAGAGCTTATGGAAAAATTTTTCGCGGGGGAGAAACTTACTCTTGACGAAATGAAAAAAGCGCTTCGTGAGGCGTGCATAGCCACAACCGCCGTGCCTACCTTTTGCGGTTCGGCGTATAAAAACAAAGGCGTCCAAAAGCTGTTGGACGGAATCGTCGAATATATGCCGGCTCCTACGGATATACCGTCCATAAAGGGACAAAAACCTGAATCGGAAACGGAAGTGGAACGCCACGCCTCCGATGACGAACCGTTCTCGGCGCTGGCGTTTAAGATAATGAACGACCCGTATGTGGGCAAACTGGCGTTTTTCAGAGTATACTCCGGCACGCTTGATTCAGGCTCATACGTATACAACTCCGTGAAAGGGAAAAAGGAACGCGTCGGACGCATTTTGCAAATGCACGCCAATCACCGCGAGGAAATCGAAAAGGTCTATTCGGGCGATATAGCGGCCGCCGTCGGCCTGAAGCTCACCACTACAGGCGATACGCTTTGCTCTGACGACGACGCGGTAGTGCTTGAGTCCATGAATTTTCCTGAGCCGGTCATATCCGTCGCGATAGAGCCTAAGACTAAAGCCGGACGCGATAAAATGGGCATAGCTTTGTCTAAGCTCGCTGAGGAAGACCCGACGTTTAAAACGTATACCGACGTGGACTCGGGCCAGACCATCATTTCCGGAATGGGCGAATTACACCTTGAAATTATAGTCGATAGGCTTTTGCGCGAGTTTAAAGTGGAGGCGAACGTCGGAAAGCCGCAGGTGGCTTATCGTGAGACGTTCGGCAAAGAGGCCGACGTCGAGGGCAGATATATAAAACAGTCCGGCGGGCGAGGTCAATACGGTCACTGTAAAGTCAAATTCGAGCCTATGGACGCGAACGACGCTGACAAAACCTATGAATTCGTGAACAATATAGTGGGCGGAGCCATACCGAAAGAATATATACCGGCCATAGATAACGGCATAAAAGAAGCTATGATGTCGGGAATTATAGGCGGCTATCCTGTTTTAGGCGTTCGAGCGACGCTTTACGACGGCTCTTACCACGAAGTCGATTCTTCGGAAATGGCCTATAAAATAGCCGGCTCTCTCGCTTTTAAAGAAGCTATGCGCAAAGCGAACCCCATACTGCTCGAGCCTATAATGAAAGTTGACGTAACCGTGCC
Source organism: Clostridiales bacterium (assembly GCA_031263985.1). Taxonomy (GTDB): domain Bacteria; phylum Bacillota; class Clostridia; order Lachnospirales; family JAISER01; genus JAISER01. The sequence continues at coordinate 3,208 of JAISER010000023.1, forward strand.
CGAAGAATACATGGGCGACGTAATAGGGGACTTGAACAGCAGACGCGGACGCATAGGCAGTATGGAAGCGTTAAGCGCCGCGCAAATCGTTCACGCGCATACGCCGCTTTCGGAAATGTTCGGCTATTCTACCGATTTGCGTTCCAAGACGCAAGGACGCGGAGTTTTCGTAATGGAAATAGATCATTATGAGCCTGTGCCCAAGAGCGTGCAGGAAAAGCTTGCCGCCAAATGAACGACGCCTCCGCTATATCGCGCCGTTTGCTTGAGCGATATATTTTTTCGCTTGCAATGCGCGTTCTTTGTTACTATAATGTATTAAAAATTATATAAGACGGTAAAACCCGCCTAATTTTAAGGAGGAAAAAATCAAATGGCCAAGGCGAAATTTGAAAGAACGAAACCTCATGTCAATATTGGCACCATCGGTCACGTCGATCACGGCAAAACTACTTTGACGGCCGCGATAACTAAGATACTGCACGACAGGTTCAACCTCGGCGAGGCCGTGGCATTCGATAAAATCGACAAAGCTCCGGAGGAAAAGGAGCGCGGCATAACCATTTCCACGACTCATGTGGAGTATGAGACTAAAGACAGGCACTACGCGCACGTTGACTGTCCCGGCCACGCGGACTACGTTAAAAACATGATAACCGGCGCGGCGCAGATGGACGGCGCTATACTTGTCGTCGCCGCCACTGACGGACCTATGGCTCAAACGCGCGAACACATCGTTCTCGCTCGTCAGGTCGGCGTGCCCAAAATAGTAGTATATATGAATAAATGCGACGCCGTTGACGATGAAGAGCTTCTTGACTTGGTGGAGATGGAGATACGCGACTTGCTTACCGAATATGAGTTCCCTGGCGACGATATACCTGTGGTAAGGGGTTCCGCGCTCATCGCCCTTGAGGATTCCGCCAGCAAATGGGCCGAAAGCGTAATTGAGCTTATGGACGCCGTGGACGCTTATATACCTCAGCCCGAACGCGACGTGGACAAACCGTTTCTTATGCCGGTCGAAGACGTTTTCTCTATAACCGGGCGCGGCACCGTCGCCACGGGAAGAGTTGACCGAGGCACGATCAAAGTCCAGGAGGAAGTTGAGATCGTAGGTCTTACGACCGAAAAACGTAAAGTCGTAGTAACAGGCGTAGAGATGTTCCGCAAGCTGCTTGACCAAGCGCAAGCCGGCGACAACATCGGCGTTTTGCTTCGCGGCGTGCAGCGCAGCGATATCGAGCGCGGACAGGTTCTCGCCAAACCCGGCACAATTACGCCGCATACCGTGTTTAAGGCCCAGGTTTATGTGCTTTCGCAGGAGGAAGGCGGACGCCACAAACCGTTCTTTAACAACTATCGTCCGCAGTTCTATTTCCGTACGACCGACGTTACCGGCGTCATCACTCTTCCGGAAGGCACGGAGATGTGTATGCCTGGCGATAATATAGAGATGAAGATAGAACTCATTACGCCTATCGCTATGGAGCAAGGTCTTCGTTTCGCTATACGCGAAGGCGGTCGCACCGTAGGCGCCGGATCGGTCGTTTCTATTATAGAATAGAGTCGTGGGCCGAGCGAGGCGTGGGGCAAAAAAACACATCTGATCATGATGTGTTTTTTGTTGCGTCTTTAGAGCCTGTTCAAGATCTCCGTTTCGCGTCTTTTCGGCTTACTAGACATGTCCCGAACATGACTCCAGCGTCCGCGCGGCGGATTTTCCGCAATGCGGCCTCAGCTAGATCTTGAACAAGCTCTTAGACTAAAGAAAACCGACGGCGGAATCGGAGCTCCGCATATAAACGCCGACTAATTCTGGACTCAGCCTAAACCATAACCATCCGCGCGGTCTTTTTCACTCCCGGTTTGGCTATGTTTCAAACTGAGTTCAGACCGATCTTTTCTCAAAAACTAAACAAAGCGGAGTTTTTGGATAGAAGCTTTTTGAAGGAGGTTCGGAGGAAACTTTTTTTATCTGAACTCAGTCTAAACCATAACCATCCGCACGGTCTTTTTCACTCCTAGTTTGGCTATGTTTCAAACTAAGCTCAGACCGATCTTTTCTCAAAAACGAAGCAAAGCGAAGTTTTTGGATAGAAGCTTTTTGAAGGAGGTTCGGAGGAAACTTTTTCTCGAAAAAGTTTCCTCCGAAAGAAATCCTTTTTTATCTGAACTCAGTCTAAACCATAACCATCCGCACGGTCTTTTTCAATCCCGGTTCGGCTATGTTTCAAACTGAGTTCAGACCGATCTTTTCTCAAAAACGAAGCAAAGCGGAGTTTTTGGATAAAAGCTTTTTGAAGGAGGCTCGGAGGAAACTTTTTCTCGAAAAAGTTTCCTCCGAAAGAAATCTTTTTTTAATGGAATATACCCAAAACATCCCGACGCCTTAGAGCCTAACGCGGATATTAAACAGACTCTTATCGAGGTAAAGCCATATGAATATACCTATAAAAAATCACAAACGGAAGATTATCGCATCCGTTTTCGTTATATGCGCCCTGGTTTTCACGTTTTGGTACGGCGGAAATTCGCCCGGATCCCGCGGCTGGGAACCCGTGAAAACCTCCCGCGCGACTAACTCCGCCAGCGTACGGCAAGACAGCGCCGAAGAACAGCGTGATATGCGGTTCAACGCGTCCGCCGACAATGATTCATATTTTACCGGTCCGGTCTCGGACGGTAAGCCGACGCCCGTTGAACCGCAAGGCTCCGTCGTAACGGACGAGGCGCGTATCTGTACGCTGTCTGTTCGCTGCGATACAATACTAGACAAAATATCCGGAATTAATCCTGACAAAATCGAACTGATCCCTGACGATGGGGTTGTTTTCACGGCCGCGACGGTAACGTTCTATGAAGGCGAAAGCGTTTTCAACGTCTTACAACGAGAGATGAAACAAGCTGGCGTTCCTATGGAGTTTGTAAACGCGCCAATATATAATTCCGCGTACATTGAGGGAATTAACAACCTGTACGAATTCGACTGCGGCGAGCTGTCCGGCTGGATGTACAAAGTCAACGGCTGGTTTCCAAACTATGGATGCTCGCGATATCAACTTAAAGAAGGTGACGTCATCGAATGGGTATACACATGCGACTTGGGTATAGACGTAGGAGGTCATTATTCGGCGAAACCGTGACGACGAGATGAAAAACATAGACGCTTTTTCAAGTTTCCACCCTCTAGTCAATTTTTTGTATTTCGGCTTAACGTTCGCATTTTCAATGACGTTTACGCATCCGGCGTGCCTGTGCGTTTCTCTGGTTTGCGCCGTCACATACGCCATTTATCTTGGCGGCGAAAAAACCGCGCGTTTTTACCTGTTCGCCATACCGCCAACCTTTATTTTCACCGCGCTTATCAATCCCGCTTTCAGTCATCAAGGCGTGACGATATTAACATATCTTCCAAGCGGGAACCCTTTGACGCTGGAATCCATCATTTACGGCGCCGCCGCCTCTACCATGCTGATATCCGCGATAGCGTGGTTTTCCTGTTACAGCGCCGTAATTACGTCGGATAAATTCATATACCTCTTCGGTCGAGTCATACCGGTCATGTCGCTGTTGTTATCCATTACGCTGCGCTTCGCGTCAAAATTCAAAGCGCGAATTAAGATCGTATCAAACGCGCGAAAGAGCCTCGGGCAAGATATTTCAACCGGCGGCGCGCTGCGGCGGGCTAAAAACGGTTTGACGATACTGTCGATTATGACCACATGGGCTTTGGAAAACGCGATTGAAACGGCTGACAGCATGAAAAGCAGAGGCTACGGCCTCCCTGGGCGGACGGCGTTTTCGATCTACCGGTTTGACAAACGCGATATCGCCGCTCTTATATATATATCGCTTTTGGGGACGTATATCGCGGTCGGCGCCGCTTTTAACGCGCTGCAATGGCAATATTACCCTGTGATTAGCGGAACGGCGTTCGGAGCTTTTCCCGCCAGCGTTCATCTCGCCTGTTTCGCTCTTTATATCGCGCCGATGGCTGTCAATATTACGGAGGACAAGAAATGGACATATTTACAATCAGCGGCCTCACCTTCAACTACCCCGAACGACCCGAAAACGCCCTTGACAACATAAGCTTCAGCGTTCGTCAAGGCGAGTTTCTGACTGTCGCGGGTCCGTCCGGCTGCGGAAAGTCCACCCTGCTACGGCATCTGAAGCCGACGCTGGCGCCGCATGGCGTCTTGCGCGGCGAAATCCTGTTTGAAAACGCTCCTTTGTCTGATTTAGACCTACGAAAACAAAGTTCAAGCGTCGGCTTCGTATGCCAAGACCCAGACAGTCAGATCGTGACGGACAAGGTATGGCACGAGCTGGCGTTTGGCCTTGAGAGCCTTGGGTATGATACTCCGATGATCCGAGGGCGCGTAGCGGAAATATCCTCATTTTTCGGCGTTCAGACATGTTTTTATAAAAACGTGTCGGAGCTTTCCGGCGGACAGAAGCAACTTCTGAATCTGGCTTCAATTATGGTTATGCAACCGTCGGCGTTAATTCTGGACGAGCCGACAAGCCAACTTGATCCCATCGCCGCTTCGGAGTTTTTGGCGACCGTAGCGAAGATCAATCGGGAATTAGGCGTCACGGTCATTATCACGGAGCACCGTTTGGAAGAAGTCCTGCCGATCAGCGACCGGGCCATTATCATGAACAAAGGTAAGATTATCTGCGATGGCGCGCCTGCCGAAGTAGGCGAAAATTTACGCGTTCATGGAAACGGCATGTTTTTCGCCATGCCCACGCCCATGCGCGTCTTCGCCGTCGTGTCCGGCGCCGGCCGCCCTTGCTCTGAACGCTGTCCGGTTACGGTACGAGACGGCCGCCTATGGCTGGACGATTTCGCGCGACTGAACGGGTTATCTGATATCACCTCTCAAGATCTCGGCGATTCGTCAGGGCGCGGCGATCCTGCCGTCACGCTCGAGAATGTGTGGTTTAAATATAAAAAAGACGCGCCCGACGTACTGCGAGGACTGTCCTTCAAAGCGTACGGCGGTGAGCTTCTGGCCATCCTTGGCGGCAACGGAACAGGCAAGACAACGACTCTTTCAGTCATATCCGGCGTCAATAAACCATATCGCGGTAAGATTCTGATCGAAGACCGTTCGCTCGCAAGCGCGCGCGACCCGGGCGCTCAAGCGCTTTGCGCGCTGCCGCAGAACGCTCAGGCGCTGTTCGTAAAAAAGACTGTGCGCGAAGACTTGCAAGAGATTTTGAACGACCGCAAGCCGCTCAAAGACGACAAAATCCAGATGCTGGCGTATGTCGTCCGGCTTTGCCAATTAGATGAACTGTTGGAACGTCACCCCTACGATCTCTCCGGCGGGGAGCGGCAGCGAGCGGCATTGGCGAAAGTCCTGCTGCTGAACCCACGAATCTTGCTACTGGACGAACCGACAAAAGGTCTTGACGCGGAATTTAAGCGAACATTCGCCGAAATTCTTAAAAATCTGTCGCGCCGCGGCGTTACCGTCATAATGGTGAGCCATGACATCGAGTTTTGCGCGCTATACGCTCATCGGTGCGCGCTTTTCTTCGACGGGTCTATCGTCACGGAAGCGGCTCCGCGCGCGTTTTTCTCGGGTAAAAGCTTTTATACGACATCGGCCAACCGCATGGCCCGTCATCTGCTTCCGAACGCGGTGACCGCGGAGGATTTAATTGAAGCCTGCGGCGCGACAACCTCCGCGAGTCCTTGTAACGATGAGGTATCTCCGCTTATAGCCTCAACCGCGCCGCCGCTCTCAACTAGAGCCAAAGCCTCCTCGAGGCAAGTCTCCTCGAGGCCGAAGCCTTTGCCCGTATGGCGCCAAACGCTTGCCGTCATCTCCGGCGGCGCCGCCTTAGCGCTCGCTATTATCGCCGTCATTGAACCGTGGGCGCCAGGCGCCGGCCCCAAATATTTGCCGTTCGTATTCCTGGCCGCGTTCTTCACGCTCTGCGCGGCAGTCAACCGGCGCGGCGTAAAACGGACCGACAAAAAACAAACGCCGGTTGAACGGCGCGATCTCTCCAAGCGCTACATAGCGGCGGCGGCAATAATCCTGCTGGCAATACCTTTGACGATTTTTACGGGCGTGTTCTGGCTCGGGGATAGAAAATATTACTTTATTTCCATTCTCGTCGCGCTGGAGACGATCACTCCATTTTTTCTGATGTTTGAAGGGAAAAAACCGCGGGCGAGAGAGCTTGTCGTGATAGCCGCGCTATGCGCTCTGGGCGTGGCGGGACGGACGGCTTCGTTCATGCTGCCGCAGTTTAAACCAGTGGCGGCGATGGTCATCATATCCGGCGTAGCTCTGGGCGGAGAGTCAGGTTTTCTCGTCGGCGCCGTGACTATGCTCGCGTCAAACGCGCTATATGGGCATGGCCCTTGGACGCCGTGGCAGATGTTCGCTATGGGTCTCATCGGTTTCCTGGCGGGCGCGCTGTTTCGCAAGGGCATACTGCGCCGCAGCCGTCCGCCATTGTGTATATTCGGAGGCCTGGCCGTCGTGGTCATTTACGGCGGAATTATGAACCCGTCGCTCGTTATACAGTACAACGACCATCCCACTTGGGGAATGATCCTGACCGCCTATTTGACCGGATTCCCGTTTGACCTGATACACGCGGCGGCGACTATCTTTTTTCTATGGATCCTCTCACCTCCAATGCTCGAAAAACTTGACCGCGTTAAAGTCAAGTACGGCCTTACCGAACGCTGAACAGGCTCTTAAATAACTGGCAAGTTGTAAAATGAATTGCCCAAAGTCATAAAAAAAAGACCCATCGGGGATCCAAACCAGTTACAATGAAGTTGTGAGACAACAACGTGACTGGAGGAACCGCGATGAGTCAAGTACAGAGTAACACAAAGACAAAGAAATGGAAACAGCTTACTGAAAAAGATCGGTATAAAATTGAGGCGCTGTTTCAGAAAGGGTTCGGGGCAGCGGAGATCGGGGCGGCGTTGACGCCTAAACGCGACAGGCGGACAATCGAGCGGGAGCTAGCCCGTGGCCTGACCACACTACGGAACAGCGACTGGACCGAGCGGACGGTCTAT
>JAISER010000052.1 GCA_031263985.1 Clostridiales bacterium
TTTCGTTTATCATGTAATATTATGTAATTCTTCAGTCATTGACGCTGGCAAACGTCAATCCTCCATAAGATAGCTTAGCAAACCAAAACCTATTAACGCGATAATCGGTATCGCTATCAAAATAGCGGATGAAACCGTCGGCGCGCTTGATGCGGAACGAGCGGCCCATGAAGAAAGACCTAACCCGCTGATGCCTATAAGAGAATTCGAACCTAGCATTTGTAATCACCCCTTTCGTAATAATTTTATTTTAAAATTAACGGAAGACTCTGTCAAAAGCGTTAGATAATCTCCGCATTTCCCGATAAATCGTCATACCTTGACGCATAACGCATAAACCGATTATAGCATGCCCGTCCATAGAAGTCAATCCAGATATTTGAAACTCTCAGGGCAAACGCGCGAAGACTAAATCCTCGTCGATAGTAATACGTCAGCCATAAAATCGGCGTCACGCTCACATTTCCGAAAAATATGGCTATGCGCGTTTCGCGGAGAGTAAGTTTGACGCTTTTTGGGGCGCCCGCTTGGCGCTCCGATTTACACTGTAAAAAATCTAAATTGCGAAAGAAGAATTAAGAGCTGAGTGCCGGATGATTATTCCGTTGAGTGGTGATTTATGGACGTTTAACATATAAATATCAACATTATAGGTTTTTTTTGTATTTCTATTGCAAATATATGAAAAAAAATATATGATATTTTCAAACGCACATTGATTCGCTCGCTTTTTTGAAAGGTAGGTGATTGTTTTGGCCAGAGATGCCATAAATAAGATCAAACTGGCGGAAAATGAAGCTAGCGCGGAAATTAAACGCGCTCTTGAACGCGCTAAAAAAGCTCTTACTGAAGCCGATCAAGAAGCGGGGCGGCGAGCCGCCGCGATCTTGGCGGAGGCGCGGGAAACCGGTGAAGATATCGTCGAGTCGGCGCGCCGCGAAGCTTTCGCGGAAGGCGCGCGCATTGAGGACGCGGCGGATAGGGAGATAGCGAACGCGCTCAGCTATAACGAAGAAGGGTTGAATGAAATAGCCGAGCTTATAGCGGAAAGGATTGTGAAAGGCGATGTCGGTAGTTAAGTTAGATGAGTTTACGCTGCTTACGCTTGACAGCTACAAAGAGCCTCTCTTAAAACGATTGCAGGAATTTGAAGGCGTTCATTTTAAGAATTTGCAAACCGGCGATTTGGACGGTCTCAAGCCTGACCGCGCGTTAACCGATGTCTCCGAGCTTGAGGCGGAAATCGCCAAGATACGTTTCGCGATAAATAAGATAGAGCCGTTTGTAAAAAAGGCGGCCGGGTTTAAGGCGTACATGACCGCTCCTCCGGAGATGAGCTTTAAAGAACTTGACGATTACGCTAAGAATTACGACTACGAAAGCGTTTGCGCGGCCCTTAAACGAATTGATGAAGAGATGAAAGGCGTCAGCGCGGAGATAAACGCCATAAGCGCCGAAAATGAAAGCCTGCGGATATGGCGCGCCCTAGATGTGTCGCCGGAGGAAACGGACGCTTTGCAATATGTTTCGTGTTTCTACGGAGTGTTGGGCAAAGCGGGCGCGGCGCCGTTTATAGAGGCGATCAACGAGAAATTCGAGGCTTCGTTTTATGACGTAATATCGGCGGGGCCGAATGAAACGTCCGTAATTTTCGGGGTTTTAAAGGAACAGGCCGATGACGCTTTAAGAGAGCTTAAGAACGCGGGATTTTCGAAAGTCACGCTGGACGCGCCGCCCGTAAAACGCATAGAGGAAAACGAGGCCAGACTAAAAGCTCTAAGAGAAGAAAGCGAAAACTTGCAAGGATCAGTCGCCGCTATGGCGGCGGAATATCATAAACTTCTTATGACGCTTGACAGTCTGGCGACGATTTTGGAACGGGGGAAAGCGCGTGAAAATTTCCTGACGACGGTCAACGCGGTCGTCATCGACGGATGGGCGCCGTCCGACTCGTTCGGCGAGCTTGAGGAAGCGACGCGCAAATGCTGCGGAGACGAATATTACATGGAGCGCCGCGAGGCGGAAGCCGAAACCGCGCCCGTAAAGCTGAAAAACTCTAAGATGGCGTCGGCGTTTGAGGGCATAACTCGCATGTACGCTCTGCCTAAATATGGGGAAATTGACCCTACGCCGCATCTCGCGCCGTTTTACATCGCGTTTTTCGGCATAATGGTAGGCGATATGGGGTTTGGACTTCTGTTGCTCGCGCTATCGATTTTTGTTAAAAGAGCGCCTGGTTTCAGCAATGGCGTGAAAGAGTTCATGAACATGATGTTTTATTGCGCGATAGCCGTGACAGTCGCGGGCGCGCTGTTCGGAGGCTTTTTCGGCGTGACGGTTTTTAGTCCTTTACGAATGGATGACGGCGGGTTTAAACCTATACTCGATTCACGGCTGGACATTCAAAATATGCTGGTGTATTCGCTCGCGATAGGGCTTGCGCACATCATATACGGCCTTTGGCTCAAGGGCTGGTCAAATCTGAAAGACGGCAAACCCTTGGACGCGCTTTTTGATTCCGGCTTTTGGATAATTTGCATATTGAGCGCCACGGTTTGGCTGGTCGGAGCGGTCGGCGTTCTGCCCTCCGGCGCCGCTGTAGCGGGCAAATGGGCGTTTATAGCTTCGGCCGTAGGGCTTGCGCTGACGCAGGGCAGAGAAAACGCCACGATCGTTGGAAAAGCGGCGGGCGGACTCTTTGGCGTTTACGGGATAACAGGCTACTTGGGGGATATAGTGTCCTATACGCGGCTTGTGGCGCTCATGCTGTCCGGCGCGTACATCGGCATGTCGTTCAATATGATGGCCGGGCTTGTGGCGGGCGAGTTTTCGCTGGGCATCGGGTCTATAATACGCTTATTATTCGCCGCGGTCATCGCCGTTCTCGGTCAGGCGCTTAACGTCGGGCTTAGCGCGCTCGGCGCGTACGTGCATACGTGCCGGTTACAATACGTCGAGTTTTTCGGCAAGTTTTACGACGGCGGCGGTAAACCGTTCACGCCGTTCGGCGCCGTAAGCGCGACGGTTAAGATTAAAAAATGAATCGCTCACGCTGGTTTCGTGAAAGCCGTGGGGTTTTGTAAAAGCCTGTTTAACGGACCTGTCCTGAAACCTGACCCCGGCGCCTGAAAATTTTCTCACGACAAATTCTTTAAAAAATCCCTATTGTTGTTAACGTTTTTAAAGTTTTCCATATAAATACAATCATTTAGGAGGAACGGTTTATGACGTTTATTGAATTTCTTGCATCGAACGGCGGCTATGTGCTGGCGGTTTTCGGGGCGGCTCTGGCGGTGTTTATGTCGGGCACGGGTTCCTCGCGCGGCTGCGGCATAGTCGGTAAGACAGCCGCGGGGCTTGTTACGGCTGAGCCGGAAAAATTCGGACGGGCGCTCATCTTGCAGCTGCTGCCGGGCACTCAGGGCCTTTACGGGTTTATAATAGGGTTTTTGATAGCGTTGAAGATACCGGAAGGCTTGACCATGAGCCAGGGACTGTACCTGTTGGCCGCGGGGCTTACCGTAGGCGTAACCGGGCTTACTTCCAGCAAATCGCAAGGCGAAGTGGCCGCCGCCGGCATCCAGATTTTGGCGAAAAATCCTGAACAATCCACAAAAGGCATTATATTCGCGGCTATAGTCGAAACTTACGCCATACTCGGGTTTGTCGCGTCTATCATAATGCTGTTTGTAACGTATCCGGAGGCTTAAAAAAGGGATGTGTGAGTCATGGGCGGAAATTTTAACGCGTTAATTGAAAAAGTGATAGATGACGCCCGCCGGAAGTCAGGCGGCATTATGAGAGACGCGAAAGATAAGGCCAAGGTTACGATAGAAAAAAAGATCGAGGAAGCGCGCGCGCAAAGCGAGGATATTATAAGAACGGCGCAGGCGCGAGCCGCTTTTGAAAAAGAGCGCATCGTCGCGGGCGCGTCGCTTGCCGCGAGGGATAAAAAGCTTAAGCGCAAGCGTGAGATAATAGAGAAGACGCTGGAATTGGTCGTGAAAAAACTGGACGAAATGAACGATAAGCGATATGAGATGTTTTTAATTCGATATCTGTTTAAACTTCCGATAGACGGAGATGAAACGCTAGTTATTCCGTGGCGTTACATCGTAAACGTCGATTACGCGCTCAGACCGAGGCTTGGCGACAAAAAGCTTAACGTTCAAAAAGACGCGAACTTAAAGGGCGGGTTTATACTTATAAAAGACGGCGTCGAAAACAATAACTCATATGAGGCGCTGATCGATTATTACCGTGAGGAGTTGGAGACGATCATCGCGGAGAAACTGTTCTGAAAGGGGGACGTATGGTGAACGAGGCGGATTTTGCCGAGGCGTCGGGCTATTTACGCGCTATCGAAAAACGAATGATGCCGCGCGCCGCTATAGAGCGAGTCGCTGACGCGACCCTTGACGAGACGTTGTCGGTTCTTTCACAGTATTTTGATTTTTCAGGAAAAGATTACGAAGCGGCTTTGAGCGCCGAGCTTAGGCGAGCGTATGAAACGGCGCGCGACGTGTCTCCGAGCGGTGATATCGTGGACGCGTTGGGCGCCAAGTATGATTTCCACAACATAAAGACGGCCGTTAAGGCGCGGTTCGCCGGAACGAAGGATCGCCCTTACGTCAATGTGACGGACGTCGCCCCGGAAGACGTGGAGAGGTTCGTTTTCGGAGGCGTTGAAGGCGACTTGCCGTCGTATGTGATAAGCGCGTGCAAGGAGGCTTTGGCCGCTTTTGAACTCTCTAACGATCCTATGGCGATAGACGTTACGCTCGACCGGCTTATGTTCGCGCGGATGGTTGAGCTTTGTGAGAAGATAGACAGCGTATTCATAAGCGATTACGTCAAAACGCTTATAGATTTTTACAATATAGAGGCGCTTATTAGAATTAAACGCATGAATAAAGGCGTGATTTTCGCGCAAGCCGCTCTTGTGAACGGCGGGTTCGCGGACGCGGAGCAAATCGCCGCGCAGTACGCCAAACCGCTCGAAGTCATGGCTGAAGAGCTGCGATACGGTCCTGTCGGCTATTTTGTGAGCGTAGCGGCTGAAAAAGGCCTTAGCGAACTGGAAAAAGCGCGGG
>JAISER010000003.1 GCA_031263985.1 Clostridiales bacterium
ATGTACAGTCGTCCGACGCGCATCGGCTGGTTGATATACCGGAGCGTTCGCGTTTTTTGGAGTTTGACCGAAAGCCTGACGCCGAAGCGTTTATAGGTCGGTTGCGCGGGTTTTCATAACGGAACGGATAAGGCGAAAATATTTTTATGCGTAGCGCCTGACGCGTCCGGCGGGGTTGACGTCCAGGGGCGTTCGCGAGGATTTTCGCGTGACAGTGAAGTCGAGAATAGCTAAGATAAAAAATCGTCCGGAGATATTCGGACGACAACTTTTTTTCCAGCGCTTTTGCTGGAGCCGTTGTCTGGCGCGTACGGCTTTTCATATATGGAACAAATAGGGTAAAAAATTTTTTGCCGTAGCGCCTGACGCGTTCGGCAAGTTGATGTCCCCGGGCGTTCACGAGGATTTCCACGCGACAGTAAAGTCAAGATGAAATCAAGAATGGCTGAGATAAAAAATCGCCCGGAGATATTCGGGCGACAACTTTTTTCAACGCCGCCGACGATATTTTGGACGAATATGGAGACCTGCTTTTGGCGCCTACGGATATAGGAGCATATGAGCTTGTCGGGCTGGTCGAAGATATTGGCGGGATCTGCTATCCGGCGCATATAGACCGCGCGTCGAACAGCGTCATATCGAACCTTGGAATTTTTCCTGACGACTTAGGCGTTGGCTTAGTGGAGTTTTCATTGCGCGCGGATCCCGAACAAATTTTCGCTGACAATAATCGGCTGTTTGGTAAAAAATACCCATATGTACAGTCGTCCGACGCGCATCGGCTGGTTGACATCCCGGAGCGTTCGCGTTTTTTGTCGGCCGCGCGGGTTTAAGGACTCATAGAGTCCCGGCGCCGATTTTCATAACAAAACGGCGCAAAGGGGGATAGTAGATAAACGGCTGTTTCATATGCTTTGAAAAAAGCTTTACACGCAATTTCATCGCGCTTGTTGAGTATTGACTCAAAGGGTCGGCGGTTTTGCGTTCAAACGCGCTGTTGAGCGCGTTTGCGAGCGCGCTGGCGCTGTCAAAGGCCCAACTTATGCCTTCGAGGGAACTTGGACTTATGAACCCCGCCGCTTCGCCCGCAAGAAATACGCCGTCTTTGCCGCACCGACAATCCGTAACGCCGTTTGGCCTCAAAACGGCGCATGCTTCCGATTTGACTTCCTCACCCAGCTTTAACTCTGTCTTTTCCTTGAACGTTTCAAAACGCGCGCGGCACATGTTTGGTGAAAACGCGCCGCCTAGTATAAAATATTCGTCTTTGGTAAGTCCCCACATGTAGCAGTCGGTTAATGAGCTGTCAAAGGCGCAAATATAGCGCGGCGTTATGTCCTCGCCGCGAAACCATCGCTGTATGGCGGCGTAACGCCGCGCTTTTACGGCGATGCCGGCGCTTTTCGCCACGACTGAGGCGGCGCCGTCCGCTCCGACCACATACTTAGCGCGCGCTTCAAAAGCCGCGCCGTTTTTTTTATACGCTACTGAAAAACCATCATCCGTTTTCATAAGACCGGTGAAAACGGCGTCCGTTATAACCGTCACGTTAGGCGGCAGAAGCGACATAAGCCACAAATCAAAGGCATGTCTGTCCATATTGACATAAGACCTGGAGTACTCCCGTTTTAGCGATGACTGTAAGTCGATAGTTTCCACCGAAAAAATTTGCGGATCAACCAATACGCTTTTTGGCAGCGTAAGCCCAAAACGCGCCAATGATTTTTGCGCGTCAGGCGCGAGAAGACCGCCGCAAGGCTTCTTGAAGCCGCCGCTGACGGACTTTTTATCTAGCGCTAAAACGCTGAGTTTATCGTTTAACAATCGTCCAAGAGTCGAACCCGCCGGTCCAAGGCCGACTATGATTACATCGTATATATCTGACATTAAAACACCCGGTTTCAAGAAATTGGCTATCGTCGCCGCGGGATAGTTTTATTGAAAAAACCTGACGCCCGATTCAAATATCTTCTGGTCAGTCGCAAACGGTATGTTTTTGTAAAGATTTTCGCCTATACGTTCCGAATGTCCCATTTTTCCGAAAACGGCGCCGCATGGGCTTACCAAGCCTTCGATGCCGCCCGCTGAACCGTTCGGGTTGTCGCCGTCATATAATGTAGCGATTTGGTCATTTCGCGCGAACGCGGCGAGCTGCTCATCGGTCGCGACGAAGCGTCCCTCGCCGTGGGATATAGGAACCGCGCGCGCGTCTCCGGGTTCGAGTCCGTAGAGCCACGGAGAGCGTGTAGAGACGACTTTCGTGAGCGCAATTCGCGATATATGCCGCCCTATGGAATTGTAGGTAAGCGTCGGCGCGCCGCTTCGCATGTCGGTTATTTCGCCGTATGTGACAAGACCAAGCTTCACGAGCGCCTGAAAGCCGTTGCATATGCCTAAAATCAGCCCGCCTCGCTTTTTGAGCAGTTCAGTGACGGAGTGCGCTATGGCGTCGTTGCGAAAAGCCGCGGCTATAAACTTCGCTGACCCGTCCGGTTCATCGCCCGCGCTAAAGCCTCCCGGCAGAGACAATATCTGGCATTCGTCTATAGCGTGAGTCAGGAGTTCGACAGAGGTCGCGATATCCTGAACGGTCAGGTTTTTAAAAACGAATTCCTCGACGAAAGCGCCGGCTTTTTCAAACGCGCGGCGCGTGTCCTTTTCGCAGTTTGTGCCGGGGAATACGGGCATTAAAACGCGCGGACGGGCGAATTTTTCGGCGGCAAACGTCTTTTGGCGGCCGCTGGGCGGCGCGAACGCGCGTATAGGCTCGTTATACGGCGGCTTGGAGGCGAATACGCTTTCAAGCGTCTCTTCCCAAGCGAGCAGACACTCCGCTAATGTAACGGATAAGTCTGAGGAGAAATCTATGTTTTTTTTCGACTGCGTTTTTGCCAATAAGTGGAAATACAAGCTGTCAAAAAGGTCTATAGGCGCGTCCGGCGCGATTTCCGCCACAAGAGAGCCGTAGCGGGGCGCAAAAAGCGTTTCTTCGTCTATTGTCGGTTCGAATTTAACGCCGATTTCGTTTCCAAAACACATCTTGCTTACGGCTTCGCAGACGCCGCCGCTTTTTATCGTATGCGCCGAAATGATGACGCCGTTTATGACGGCCTGATGAAACGCGGCGTACAGGCGTTTGAGATATTCGAAGTCCGGAACGAAATATTCATCCGTTTTAATGGGGAAGAACAATATGTTTGAGCCGACGCGCTTAAATTCCGGCGATATTACGGCGTTTGCGCTCGCCGCAGTTAGGCCGAACGCCGCGACAACGGGAGGGACGCTTATGTCTTTAAATGTTCCGGACATGCTGTCTTTGCCGCCTATAGCTGCCGTACCCATAGCCTTTTGGGCGACGTACGCGCCTAAAAGGCCGCTTAAGGGTTTGCCCCATTTTATGGGGTCGTTATGCAGCTTTTCAAAATATTCCTGTAATGACAGGCGCGTTTTGGCGAAGTCGCCGCCCGCGGCGGTAATTTTAGCCAAGACTCCGACAACGGCGTAAACGGCGCCGTGAAAAGGACTCCATTTGGATATTTCGGGAAAGTAGCTATGCGCCAGCATGGTGCAAGCGTCCGTCTCGCCGCCGTAAGCTGCGATTTTAGTTACGGAAAGCTCGGCCGGCGTTTTTTGCGTTTCGCCGCCGAACGGCATCAAAACGCAGCCGGCGCCTATCGTGCTGTCAAAACATTCCGCAAGCCCTTTTTGAGAGCATACATCAAGTCTTTTAAGCGTACTAAGCCATCTTTCCCTTAAGTCATCGTGAGAAACGACGCGCTTGAAGGGCGCGTCGCCGTCTGGGGCTTCCACAAACGCGTTCGCTGTTCGTTTCGCGCCGTTAGACGCTAACAGCGTCCGAGGTATATCCGCTATTCGCTTGCCGCGCCACGTCATGCGCAGTCTTTTTTCATTAGTGACGCGCGCTATTACGGCGGCTTCAAGATTTTCCTCATTGCAAAGCGAAATGAATCTCTTAGCGTCGTCATTTGATACGACGACCGCCATGCGCTCTTGCGATTCGGAAATGGCCAGTTCCGTGCCGTCAAGCCCTTCGTATTTTTTCGTCACAAGGTCAAGGTTTATGTCAAGGCCGTCGGCCAGTTCGCCAACCGCCACGCAAACGCCGCCCGCGCCGAAGTCGTTGCAACGACGTATAAGCGACGTAACCGCTTTTTTCCGAAAAAGACGCTGTATCTTTCTTTCGGTTATAGGGTTTCCTTTTTGCACTTCTGATCCGCATAAGGCTATCGACTGTTCGTCATGAGACTTGGACGAGCCTGTGGCGCCGCCGCAGCCGTCTCTTCCGGTGCGGCCGCCGAGCAGTATTACCGCGTCGCCGTCTTGAGGAACCGCTCGTACCACGTTTTCAGCGGGCGCCGCGCCTACGGTCGCGCCTATTTCCATTCTTTTGGCTACAAAACGGTCGTCGTAGATCTCCGCCACGTGTCCTGTGGCAAGTCCGATTTGATTGCCGTAAGAGCTGAATCCGCGCGCGGCCTCCGTAGTTATCTTCCTTTGCGGCAACTTGCCGGCGATTGTCTCGCCTATAGGCGCAAGCGGATTACCAGAGCCGGTCACGCGCATCGCCTGGTATACGTAAGCGCGCCCGGAAAGAGGATCCCGTATCGCGCCGCCAAGACACGTCGCCGCGCCGCCGAAAGGCTCTATCTCCGTAGGGTGGTTGTGGGTTTCGTTTTTGAACATTATAAGATACGGCGTTTGAACGCCGTCTATGTCTATATCCGTTTTTATGGAACACGCGTTTATTTCATGCGATTCGTCGATGTCGTCGAGCGAGCCGAGTTTTCTAAGCTCTTTCATACCCGCGACGGCGACGTCCATAAGGCATAAGTCTTTTGAGGCGTCGCGCGATTTCAAGTATTCGTTCCAAGCGGCTTTGATCGGCGCGGTGAACGCGCCATCGGCTATTTTTACGTTTTCTATGGATGTAAGGAACGTGGTATGTCTGCAATGGTCTGACCAATAAGTGTCTATAATCCTTATTTCGGCGACGGTCGGGTCGCGCTTTATCTCGTCTCGAAAATATCGGCGCGCGAACAGCGAGTCTTCAAGGCTCATCGCAAGGCCCATCTTTGCCGAAAGCGTTTTAAGATCCGGTTCGGTCATTTGGCGAAAGCCGATAACGCTTTCCACATCGTGAGGAGGGCTTAAGTCTAGGACCAGCGTTTCGGGCTTTTTATCGTCAGCTATTCTTGAATCTATTGGGTTTATAATATATTTTTTAACCTCTTCAAACTTTTCGGATCCGATGCTTTTGTCAAAAACGTAAGTTTTCGCGGAAGTCACGCGAAGGTTGTCTTCTCCGGTCAAAATGCCGACGCATTGCACAGCGGAATCAGCGCGCTGATCATACTGCCCCGGCAAATATTCCACCGTAAGAGTTATCTCGTTTTTTGAAACAGGGAAAATCTCTTTATAGACGAAGTCAATCATAGGCTCTGAAAAAATATTATTTTTGGCTTTCTCAAACCATTCTCCGCCGTCGTCGAATTCTATGTCATAACGGTTCAAAACGCGCAGATACGAAAGCCCCAAGGATTTCATGAGTCGGGAGGCTTCCGTGTTGAAACCGTCCTTTTTTTCAACATACAAACGTTTTATCATACGCCGTCCAACCTTTCGCTTACATCGATCGGGTAGCGCCCGTCAAAACACGCCTTGCAGAAGCCGCTTTTGGCGCCGCGCGGCGTGTCCAGCAGTCCCTCGACGCTTAGATAGCCGAGACTGTCCGCTCCCATGGATTTGCGCATGTCCTCTTGAGTCAAATTATTCGCCGCCAGATGTTCCTTCAACGCGATGTCTATGCCGAAAAAGCACGGAAATTTGACCGGCGGCGAGCTTACGAGCAAATGAACTTCTTTGGCGCCGGCGTTTTTTAGCATCTGCACTATTTTTCGGCTGGTCGTTCCGCGTACGATGGAGTCGTCTATCATTATAAGCCGCTTGCCCTGCACGCGGCATTTTATAGCGGACAACTTGATATTGACGCTCTGTTCGCGCATGGACTGCGTAGGCTGTATGAACGTCCTGCCCACGTATCTGTTTTTAATAAGCCCATCTATATAAGGAAGCCCTGATCTTTCGGCGAAACCAAGCGCGGACGGTATGCCGGAATCCGGCACGCCTATCACGGCGTCGGCGTCTATATCGTATTCCTCCGCCAGCCTTTGACCGGCGCGCAACCGCGATTCATACACGTCTGAACCGTCTATCACGCTGTCAAGCCGCGCGAAATAAACGTGCTCGAATATGCAAAGCGCGGATTTTTCTTTGGAAACGACCTGTATGGATTTGAGTCCGTCTTCGGTTATGACTATAATCTCACCTGGTCTTACGTCGCGGATAAACTCGGCGCCTATAGCGTTTAGAGCGGCCGTCTCTGAGCATACTACGTGAGAGTTATTCAGTTTGCCTATTACAAGCGGCCTTATGCCGAGAGGATCGCGGGCGGCTATCAGCTTTTTGCGCGTAAGCGTCATAATGGAGTAGGCGCCTTTAAGTATACGCATGGAGTTCTCGATGGCTTTTTCGAGAGACGGGCTTTTCATTCTTTCCCTTGAAAACAGCGCGGCTATAACCTCCGAATCCGTATCCGACTGAAAAATAAAACCCATTCGCTGAAAATCAGCGCGAAGACTGGCGTCATTCACAATGTTGCCGTTGTGCGCCACAGCCATATGTCCGTTAGTATATTTTAAAACGAGCGGCTGCGCGTTTTCCCTTAAGTTTTCGCCGGTAGTGGAGTAACGCACATGGCCTATGCCCATTTTGCCCTGCAAATGAGCCAGCGTTATTTCATCAAAAACCTCGTTCACAAGCCCTGTTTCTTTAGTGTAGATTATGCGTCCCTGGTCGTTGATGGCTATGCCGCAGCTATCTTGGCCTCTGTGCTGAAGCGCGAACAGGCCGTAATATATCATTTCCGCCGCGTTATAGTCGTCGTTATTGAAAAAACCGAAGATGCCGCACTCTTCTTTGAGACCGCCCATTTTACGCCTCCCGTAAACCTAGCCTAGCGCTTATCTCCGAATAACCGCGCCCGACGTCCGTCATGTCGCGTCTAAAGCGGTCTTTATCCAGCTTTTCCTTAGTTTTTTCGTCCCAGAACCTGCATGTGTCAGGTGAAATCTCGTCGGCGAGCAGGATTCCTTCGGTGGAGTGCGCGCCGAATTCGAGTTTAAAGTCAACTAATATAACGCCAGCTTTCAGGAGCCTGTCCTTCAAAATATCGTTTACCTTAAGCGCGAGCGTCTTAATTTTCGCCAATTCGTCTTCCGTCGCGGCGTTAAGGGCTAGAGCGTGGTCGTCGTTTATCAACGGGTCGCCCAGGTCGTCGTTTTTATAGCTGAGTTCCACCACGGGCTTCTTCAAGATCAAACCTTCTTCTATGCCAAGCCTTTTGGACATGCTGCCGGCGGCTATATTTCTTACGATGACCTCAAGCGGTATGATCTTGACTTTTTTAACGACGGTTTCCCGATCGCTCAGTTCTTCCGCGAAATGCGTTTTAACGCCTTCTTTTTCCAAGAGCTTCATGAAATAATTCGTGACTCTGTTATTTACGGCTCCTTTTCCCTCTATTTCCCCTTTTTTAAGCCCGTTAAAGGCGGTAGCGTCGTCTTTGTATGAGACTATACATCTGTTCGGATCGTCTGTGGCGAAGACTTTTTTAGCTTTTCCTTCGTATAATAATTCTTTCTTGATCAAATTCTTTTCCTCCTGTATATGAGCGGCCATTTTGTTTGTGAAAGGCCGTGGGCGCCGTCTAATCCCACTAACTAAAATATATTGCGCCCGCGCTTCGCGCGGGGGGGCGGTCTCGCTTCGGAACTGCGCTTCGCTCAAGCCTTCCGCCAAAAAACGGCGTCGGGCTTTCGCCCCGCTCCGTTCCTCGCTAAGCCCGCCCCATCAGTCCCTTGCGGAACAATCGCGCGTTCTTAAAAGAAAGGATTTTTCGCAAACGCGGAAGTGCGAACGCCGCGTATTCGAAGAATATACGCAAAGAGCGCTGACAAAGCGGAGATCTTGAACAGGCTCCTACGCGGGTATAATCGCGGTCGCGGCTTTTGGATTTCGTTCGAATATGTAATCCGCATGATTTTCCAAGCGTATCAAACAATAAATTGATGGAAATTCACGCCGCGATTTCGTCGTCAGGCAAGGCGGAGGAAAGAGACATACCCGGGGTGGTATGGCGATCGACGACAACGCGGCTTGACGGCGAAAGGGAAAGTGAAAACATCAAGATATCGCTTGACGAGTCCTAAGCGCCCGAACGGTCTTTTTCACACCGGATTTTGTTGCGAAGCCTTGCGGAACTCCTGATTCGCCTTCGTTTTGCGCCTGGCTCAACGCAAAAAACCTTCACTCGGTTCGGATGTGTTTCAAATTCCGCGATTCACGGCGGATATACGCTTTGCGCGCGTTTATTTTGGGGTATGGTCGGATCATGGTTATTGCATTAGCGACAAGTCGTTATCGGAAATACTTGGAGCCGGTTTTTCTTCATCCGGCGTTTCAGTCGTCGGAATTCCGTCAAGCGATAATTCAGACAGTAAATCCTCGAGCTGATCGTCCGGCGGAACAGTGTCCGCCATTGACGAAGAGACGGTCAAACCGCGCGTTTTATATGGCGGCCCGTCATGTATGTTTAAAACGTCTATATAAGTTATTTCCGCGCCGGAACTTTTGTCGCGAAGCGAGCCTGAAGCCGCGCCGTCCTGAAAAACGCCGTCGAGATAGAGATTAAGCCCTTCCAGACTTGCGGGATAATAGCCGTTTTCGTCAACGATAAGCGCGTTTAATCCGAAGTAATACTTACCCGCGCCGTCGAATCGGCCGCCGTTGAAGGCGCCGTCGTATATTAACGCTCCGTTGGAGTAAAGTTTGCCGTTCCCGTTATATTCGTCGTCTGAGAATTCGCCGTCGTAAAGCAGTCTGCCGGCGTCTTCGTCAAAAAGTTTGCCTGTTCCGTTTTTAAGCCCCGCGGCGAACGCGCCATGATATATGACTTTACCGGAGGCCGCGTCATAAAGCGCGCCCTGCCCGCTGTACAAGCCGTTTTTGAATTCGCCTTGATAAACGCGCGAGCCGTCGGGCGCGTATTCCGTGCCCGCGCCTTCGCGCGCGCCGTTTACAACGGAACCTTCGTATATCAGAGCGCCGTTTTCGTCAAATATTTTTTGGTCCGCGCCGGTCAAATTCGATTCGAAGCTATTATTTGACGCCAAGCCCATTGAGAAAGAGCCGGAATACGCCAGACGGCCGGAACTGTCGTAAAGAGAGCCTTTACCGCTGTAAACGCCGTCAATAAAACCGCCGGAATATATAAGACCGCCAGTGGAGGGGTCGTACAGCTTGCCTGTTCCGCCATACAGGTCGTGAGCGAAAACGCCGTCGTAGATCAAGGCGCCGTTTTCCGAGTCGTAAAGCTTTCCTTTGCCGGACCTTTCTCCGCTTTCATACGCGCCTTCGTAAATAAGGACAGGCTCGCCCTCTTTGTCCGCGTAAGCTTTACCGACGCCGTTAAACGCGTTGTTCGCGAACCCGCCTTCGTATATAAGCCGTTCGTTTATATAAAAAGATCCGGTTCCGTTATATTCGCCGTCCACAAATTCCCCCGCGTACTTAAAGATTTTGCCGTCGGAGTAGGAATAAACCGTGCCAAAGCCGGTGTAATCGGACGATACCAGCTCTCCGCGGTAGACCTCGTTCCCATTTTCGTCCGATACTATAATTACTCCGGATTGGTAGTCGCCGTTTAGAAAAACGCCGTCTATGATAAGACGCGCGCCATTATACCGCTTACCGGCGCCATTTTTAAGCCCGCGCGAAAATCCGCCGATGTATTCTGAGTCATTATTTTCGCGCAGATGCCCCTTGCCTTCATATTCGCCGTTTAAAAAGCCGCCGCTATATATAAGCGATGACGCTTCGTCGTCGCCGTACAGTTTGCCTTCGCCGGAAAAGACGCCTTCTTTGAAGTCTCCGACATAATGAACCTTGGATGAAGCGTAATATAAAACTCCGTAACCGTCGTATTTTCCGTTGACAAAACCGCCCTCGTACAGTTTGACGCCATTTTTGTATAGGACGCCTTGGCCGCTAAACAGACCGTCTGTGAAATGCCCCTCGTAAATTTTGGCGCCCGTCTCGTCGAGCAACTTGCCGAAGCCGTAATATTTGCCGTTGGCGAATGCGCCGGAATAGCACGCGACTCCGTTTGAATAAAAGGTTTCGCCTATGCCTTCATAGCGATTTGTAACGAATTCGCCGATGTAAACGAGAAAGCCATTTTCGTCATATTGCTCGCCGAAACCGTTCGCGTCGCCGTTACGTAATTCGCCCTTGAAAACGATACGGTCAGCGCCGTCGGTCAAAAGCGCCGCGCCGGTATAGCTTTTGGCTTCTTTAGAGCCTATTAAAAGCCTGGCGGCGAAAAAGTCGGTCCTGAATTTTAAATGCAAAAAAAACAGCGCGGCGACGACGGCGACGAGCGCGACTAACGGCAGCGCTATCCTCTTAATCGAAAATCGGGGCCTTTTATAGAAAATAGCTTTCATTTTTTTGGGGGACATATGTACTCACCAAGAACAGACATTGTGATGTAATTAAAATTCCCAGAATTAGTCGTATTTATACTTGCCGGCATAGTTCTGAGGCGTTCTATGAAGCGGGAAGCGTTTCAAGTTTTCCGCTCGCCTTTGAAGAGGCGCGGACGGATAAAAAAACGGCGTTTATCCTGGTCGCGTCAGACGCCCAAACGCTTTATATATTTCGTCCGCGGCTGGTCTTTCCAGCTTTTTTCGTCCGTTTTTAAAAATAACGAACCTATCGTCCGCGCGCGGCGTAAACCGGCCTATAACAGCGGCTTCGACGCCTCTGTCAAGCAACAGCGTCGCCAATTTTTCGCCTTCGCTCGCGGCGATCAGCAGTGAGCCGCTTGAAATGAGTTTAAAGGGGTTTATTTCCATAAAGTCGCAGATGGCGTGCGTTTCGGGTAAAACGGGTATGTTTTCGGCGAAGATCTCAACGCCGACTTTCGCCGCCGCCGCCATTTCATAACACGCTCCGAACACGCCGCCTTCCGTGACATCATGCATGGCGGTCGCGCCGAACGTCATGGCTATGCGGGATTCTCGCGTTACGGAAAGCGCCCCGCCGCGTTTTAGAGCGGACATAACGAATTCCACGCCAAACTCGGCGCATAGCTTGTCTTTAGCGCAATCCGCCAATATGGCGGTTCCTTCCAGACCGGCCCATTTTGTCATTATAAGGTCCTGCCCTGTTTTGGCGCCGGAGGAGGAAACGAATTTTTTACCGGCGCTTTTGCCGAAAACGGCGGCGGATATTACAGGTCTGTTCACCGCGTCCGTGACTTCAGTGTGTCCGCCGACAATTTCGACGCCGATTTCGTTCGCCGCGTTTATCGTGTCGTTCATTATAGTTTCGATATCAGACTCTTTGCAGCCGGGAGGCATCAGCAGCGTTATGGTTATGCCGACAGGTTCGCATCCGCTCGCGGCGATATCGTTCGCGTTGACGTGTACGGCGAGTCGCCCGATGTTTTTTTCGGCGGCTGTTATCGGGTCGCTTGATACGCTCAAATATTCGTCGCCGATGTCCAAGACGGCGCAGTCTTCCCCAAAACCGGCGCGCGTTTTTGTCTCACCGCGCTTGACGCCGCGCGCGCCGATTACGTTTAAAACATATTTATCCAAAAGTTCTTGAGACAATTTCCCTATATCCATCCGCGTTCTCCCAGCGTCAGAAAAGCGCGCGCTCGTTAAACGGGCGCGTCGGCTTCGTTTAAATTCTCTGATAAGATTTCGTTTTGCGCGTCGTTTTCCGACAAATTGACTTGAGGATACCCGTCAGAGACAAAGGAACCGTCGATCGGAGGCTCTTCCGCCGAAGGGACACTTTCCGGCGCGGTGTCCGACAGCGTGGCGTTCACCAATGCGGCGTCAATCGGGGGAGCGTAGTCGTCCGTCGGAGTGACGTCAAGGTCTTGCGTAACGGCGTCCGCGCTTTGGTTAAAGGCGTCCGCGGACGCGTCATAGGGCGAAGCGACCGCCGCCGCGCCGGTTCCGACGCGAATTTCACCGTTAATCGCCTTATACGCGCTTACGTTGACCGTTTCTACGCCTATAAGAACGGAATTTTCATAAATTGTTTTCTTAAGCGCGTATTTATAACCGGTTTTCGGCGCTTCGACGACGACGCGCTCCCCTTCGGGCAACGTATCGTCCTCTATTATTTTAGGTTCGGAAGGCGATACGGATGATATAAACTCGTTAGACAGCGCTATGCGTCGCGACGGGTCATGCCTTTCGTTGCCATAAATGTTAACGACGACCTTTGAGTCTTTGACGTAGCTCTCTACAAACGCGGGATAATCCGTGTCATTTCTAAATTTCAGGTCGATATAGTCGCCGGCCAGCGTGGCGTCGTAGCCGTAGTCGGCGTACCCGACTTTCAGGGAGTGATTTTGGCGCTCCACAATATCAAGCTCGGCGTAAACGAGAGCCTGATATAACGTGCTTGAAACCTGGCACACGCCGCCGCCGTAGTCGTCAATGAGTTTGCCGCTCACTATCACCGGCGCCAAACGGTAACCGTTTTCGTAGTTCATGGCTCCGAACGCGGCGTTTGTGGAAAACACCTCTCCCGGCGCTATAACGGCGTCGTTTATCTTTAAACAGGCGGTGGCTATGTTTATGTTGCGCGGATTTTGCAGCGAGCCGCTGATGTAGGTGGACGCCGAGCCTATAAGGCTTCGCGCGGGCAGGAAGTCATCGTCGTTAATCGATGGCTCGACGGGAATCATGGGTATGTCGATTTCCCCTGAATCTCCCTCTTGCATAAGCTTTACAACCATATCGTAAGCGGCTTCGACATTCGCCTTCTCGCCCGGTTGAGACGGATCTATCACAAAGCGACCGTCTATGCGCCTCATGGACGCGTTTTTCGGCTCCGCGCGCAATTGAGCGCAGAATTCCTCAAGCCGCTCGCGAGTCCCGTCAATGTCAGCGGAATATATTGGGCTATATGTAATATTTTTTGGAGAACTTACAAGATTTGTAATCATGCGATAGCGTTCTTTAAGAGAACCCTTTCGAGCGTATTCAAAAGCCTCGTTCACGGCGCTTTTATAGTCGAAAGAGGTCGATATGTCTTTGTAATCGATATTGAGCCGTTTACCGCCTCCTTTTATGATGATGGAATTTTTAGAGATCGTTTCGGCGTCAAGCAGCTCAAGTCGAGCTTCGGCGTCATCTTTTGACATGCCTCCGACGTTTACGCCGTTTATGAGGATGTTGTCGTAAATTACGTCTTTTTCAACGGCGTTTTTCATATCGCGGTACTCGTTGTACGACATGAACCCCATTATGCCGATCGCGGCGCCAACCAGCGCCAAGGCGCAAATTAAAACTTTGAACAGCGAGCCGCTCTTTTTTTTGAGTTTTTTAGTCTCAATCGTTGTTCTGTCAGTTTCGACAATGCCTGACATAAAAAATCACTCCTGTCAATTGCGACATTTAAATATTATAACCGAATCGTTTAATAAAATCAATCGAAAACGATTGTTTTCAGGAAATCATTCTTCTTTTTCGACATGATTTTCAACCGGGGCCGGATTCTGAACCGGTAGAGATAGGCGTTCTCTACAGACTATGATTCAAATTAAGAAAACGCAATGGATTTTTTACCGCGGCGCGCCCCGCCTGAGTCGCGCGCGCGAACGTCGCGTCGTAATATTTGACGCGAAGACTTTATTAGATTATACTGTACTATAAAAATTGATATAAAAAATATTGTGTTGTCGGAGGAGTTTCCGTGAGAAGCATGACGGGGTATGGAAGGGGAGAACGCGCCGCTTACGATCGGAGGATCGTCGTCGAGATCAAATCCGTTAATCATAGATATAATGATATAAACATGAGGCTGCCGAAAATTTTGAACGCGCATGAGGATAAGTTGCGCAAAAAGCTGTCCGGCGAGATATCGCGCGGCAAAACGGACGTGTACGCGCGTCTTGAGTCTCACGTGGAGAACGACGTGAATATAACGGTGAACAAGGAG
>JAISER010000005.1 GCA_031263985.1 Clostridiales bacterium
AGTCTAATCGCCGACATTTCCCCAAAGCTAACCATATACTATCGTCAATTTTTCCTTCCGCCGATAATCCCTCACCGACAGCGAAATATATATTACCATACACTTTCCCTCCTGTCAACCGCTTAAAGCGCCTTACGCGCACAAAAAATAACATAAAAAAATATATATTTATTTTAACGCTCTATCTATTATTTTTAATAATTTTAACGCCTACTCCTTATTCGCGCGCGTTACGATCTAATTATATTTTACTCTTTCGCGGTTCGGGCGTCGTTTTTTTTATTCATAATTGCCTTAATTTACGACTATTCCGCCTAAATTACGCAAGTATTCTTGATATTGACTTTACGCCCAACGAAAAATATTATTAGTAAATGTATAGAAACTAATCGTAGCGTGAGGGTGAGCATATGAGGACCGTGACCATATTTTTGGACTCAATGGAGAAAGTCAAGCGCTTTGTAAATATAATGGCGCGTGACGAAGGCGATTACGATTTAAAATCCGACGCTTTCATGGTTGACGCTAAATCGGTAATGGGCATTTTCAGCCTGGATTTTAGCAAACCTCTACTTCTTAGCATCCATGACGACTCAAAGTACGACTTAATAAGGGACAATTTGCGCGACGTTATAGTTGAACAACTATGAAAGAAACGGAACTTTACGAGTCCGGAAAATTTTTTATATCGCTCGCTTACAACGCTTAAAATCCGCCGCCGTAAAGGGCGCGCGTCATCGCCATCGAATTAAAGCTTGCGTTAAACGGCCATTTACGCCGACCTGTATAATACAATTTTCCAAGATAACTCCTCCTAAACGCGCCGACGCTACGACCGCCGGCGCGTTTTATACATATTAAAGCATATTCGGCGAATAATATAACGGTCGATTCATAAGCCATTTTTTCAAACGCCATTACAAGGAGGTCGCGCGAATTTGAACACATCGCAAAAAAGTAAAGATCGGTTCCAGCGTATGGTAAAAGAAGTTTCCCCTAACAGCGCCGTCGTGAAAAATTGCGTTAAAGCGTTTTTTTCGGGCGGACTCATATGCTGCTTCGGACAGTTCTTGACGGACGTGTTCGGAAAAATAGGAGCGTCAAAAGACGACGCCGGCATGTATACCACCGCAGCTCTTATCTTTTTGGGCGTTTTACTTACCGGACTTGGCGTTTATGACAAAATAGGCAAACATACCGGCGCCGGATCCGTCGTCCCGATCACAGGCTTCGCAAACTCTATGGCGGCGCCTGCCGTTGAGTTTAAAAAAGAAGGCATGATTATGGGCATCGGAGCGAAAATGTTCCTTGTGGCGGGTCCTGTAATCGTGTACGGTCTTATAACGTCCGTAGCCGTCGGCGTTTTATATTATATATTCGGGAGATGACGGAATGCAAAAGAAAAAAGGGGGTCAATCCGTAATATTCCAATATCCCGTGACTATAAAATCCACAGCTTCCATCGTCGGACCAAAAGAGGGACAAGGCCCTCTCAGAGACTATTTCGACCTGACGCTCGACGACGTGATGGCAGGCCAAAAAACATGGGAAAAAGCCGAAAGCAAGATAGTGGAAGACGCCATGAATCTGGCGGTCAAAAACTCCGGGTTTGACAATTCGCATATAGACTTCGTAATAGCGGGCGACTTGCTCAATCAAAGCACCGCGACCACATTCGGCGTGATGGGCATGAAGATACCCCTTTTCGGCATCTTCGGCGCGTGTTCAACGTTCGGGGAAGGACTCGGGCTTGGCGCGATGCTCATAGACGGCGGTTTCGCCAAAAATGTACTCGTAGGCGCGTCCAGCCATTTTTGCTCCGCTGAGAGACAGTTTCGCTCGCCTTTGGAGCTTGGCGGCCAGCGTCCCCCGACGGCGTCATGGACGGTGACCGGAGCGGGATGCGCCGTATTGTCAAACGCGGGCGAAAAGCCATACATCACCGGCTTTACGGCCGGCCGCGTAATAGACATGGGCATAACCGACGCAAATAACATGGGCGCCGCTATGGCCCCGGCGGTCGTTGACACGCTTGTCAATCATTTCAAAGACTTTAATCGCAATCCCGCGTATTATGACGTCATAGCCACAGGCGACTTAGGATACATCGGTCATGAACTCGTCGTGAGACTTATGAGCGAAGAAGGGTTCAATATGTCCGAAAATTACACTGACTGCGGAATACAAATCTTTGACCGCGAAACGCAGGACACGCACGTCGGCGGAAGTGGCTGCGGCTGTTCGGCGTCCGCTTTTTCCGGCTACTATTATAAAAAAATTAAGCAGGGCGAAATAAAAAGCATGCTGCTCATTCCGACCGGCGCCCTTCTCAGTCAGACATCGCAGCAGCAAGGCTCGAACATCCCCGGCATAGCGCACGCCGTCGTTATAGAAAGCTCGCGGCAAGACCGCTAACGCTCGCCTGAAGCCATAAAACAACCCCTCAAATTGATATATTCTTGAGAACGTAATTAAAAAACGTTCTTATGAACGAAATCCCTTATAAAAGATCTTTTTCTATTATCTTAACTATGCCGTATGACCCAACTTAACGCTTAGCCGATAACTCCCATAACCGGCGCGAAGCGCGCAAAGGGTTCCTAAGGGACGAAGTCCCTTAGCCGGGGCTTGAGGGCGGCGCCCCCAAGACTTTAAGGAGGCTTCGCCAGTGCGTGTAAAAACATTAAGTGATGGCGTCAATGTTCACGTTTATCCTACTGACAAATTCAAATCCGTCAGCGCGGCCATATTGATACGCCGTCCCATTTCGCGCCGCGCAGCTACCGTTACGGCGCTTTCGCCGCAAATATTGAGACGCGGCAGCCGAAAACATGATACGTTTATAAATATTAACCGTAAAATCGAAAGCCTGTTCGGCGCCACGTTCGACGCGCGCGTTGTAAAGAAAGGCGAACAGCAGATTATACAATTCTTCACGGAATTTTCAAAAAGCCACGACCGTGAGAACGTAACTTTTGAGTGCCTGGAATTCTTAAACGACATGGCGTTTGACCCGCTTGTTGAAAACGGCGCTTTTCTGGAAAGATACGCGCGCCGCGAGAAAGAGAACCTGCGTCTTACAATAGAAGGATTAGTAAATAATAAAACCGAGTACGCTAAACAGCGCTGCATCGAAATAATGTGTTCAAAAGAGCCTTTCGGCGTCCGCGGCGACGGATACGCTGAGGATTTAGACGACATAACGTCAAAAAACGCTTATGAATATTATCTGTCTTTGATCAAAAGAGCGGAGATAGACTTCGTCGTGATAGGCGACGTAGACGCGGAAAAAATTTTCAGCGCCATAAACGGCCTGTTTCCGATCGAAAGAGACGGCGCGAAGCTGGACGAAACGGAGGTCAATGACGCTGACGAAGGCTTAACTAAAGAGATTACGGAGAATATGGGCCTAACGCAAGGCAAAATATGCGCTGGATTCAGAACCGCGCCCTCAGATGAAAATTACTACGGGCTGCTCGTAGCCAACGAGATATACGGCGGTCAAAACTCACGGCTATTCAACGTGGTGCGAGAGAAACACAGCCTCTGCTACTATATAAACACGGTATCGTATCGCTCAAAGGGCATCATATTGCTCCAATCCGGCGTGGACGCCGGCAATTTCGACAAAGCGCTCGAGCTTTCGCTCGCCGAGCTTGAGAATCTGACGAAAAACGGCGTCAGCGACGAAGAGCTTGAGAACGCTAAAAACATCATCGACAAAATGTATTTGGGCGTAAAGGATTCTCCCGGCTATCTGATGGATTTTTACGTTTCGCAATTTATGATGGGCGACTCAGACGGTCTTGACGAGGCCATAAGCAAAATCGAAAACGTATCTAAGCGCGACGCGGAGCGCGCTTTCGCGAATCTGCGTCTTGACGCCGTTTACAAATTGTCGTAATCCGATAAAGGAGCGTTTTGATTGGAAACCGAAAAGTATTCGGCTTTTTTAGACGAATCTCTGTATATAAATAAGTTGTCAAACGGTCTGACGTGTTATATAATACCAAAGAGGAAATATGCGGAAAAACAGGCCGTGATATGCGTAAACTGCGGTTCTTTGGACGAACGGCTTGAAATCGGCGATGAAACCGCGGAAATACCGGACGGCGCCGCGCATTTTCTTGAACACAAATTGTTCGAAAACGAGACAAACCACATTTTCAACTCATTCATGAAACTGGGCGCCAGCGTAAACGCGTACACAACATTCTCCAGCACGGCGTACTACTTCAATTGTTTTGACGGCTTTGACGAAAACTTGCGCTTACTGTTAAACTTTACCTCCAATCCGTGGATTACGGACGAAAATGTCGAAAAAGAAAAGGGGATAATCTGCCAGGAAATTAACATGTACAGGGATAACCCGTTCTGGCGCGTATATTTTAACCTGCTTGACGCTATGTATGAAAAATGCCCCGTTCGCAAAAACATAGCGGGCAGCGTAGAGTCAGTCATGTCCATTGATAAGGATATTCTGTTAAAGTGTTTTAAAGGTTTTTATTATCCTGGCAATATGGCCCTTATATGCGCCGGCGATTTCGACGGCGAAAGTTCTCGGCAAAGCGTTTACGCCGCCGCGGAGACTTTACGTGACGACCGCGCGGCCGGCGCGTTAAAACGCGCTCACGGCCTTGAACCCGAAACCGTAAACCGAGTCAAAACGGAAGAGCGAATGAGCGTGTCGCGCCCTATGTTTAACATCGGCTTTAAAGAGAAGGTCACCGACGAAACGAACATCGCGCTTCGCATCGTATCCGCGAAAATACTGATGGACGTCTTGGCGGGCGAAAGCTCCGACTTCTTTCGCGATCTTTACGAAGATGAAAAAGCGGACGGGCCTTTCGGCTTTGAGTACCTAAGCGGCGAAGGGTACGGCGCCTCCGTTCTGTCTAACTCATGCGACAACCCTGACGACGCCGTCGAACGCATAATCAACGAGATTCAAAATCTAAAGTTAAACGGCGTAAACGAGGACCGCTTCGAACTTATACGAACGAAACATCTCGGCAGATTCGCGCGTTCCTTCAACTCCATCGACGCGATCACAAACGGCGCCGTGGACCTCTTTTCTAAAAGCATTGACTTTTTTAATATTTTACGAGCGTATGACGAGTGCTCCGCCGAAATGATAAACGACCGTCTGCGCGGCATGGACAACTATTCCGTTTCCATAGCGCGTCCATAAAAGACATAATAAAACATAAGGGGGATTTTATGGCTCCTGAAGTATGGTTTCCGCATCTAGGAATACAAATCGAACGTCTGCCGCAAACGGCGTTCACCGTATTCGGCTTTCCCATCTACATCTACGGCGTGCTGATCGGCCTGGCCATAACCGCCGGCGTTCTTCACGGCATGTTTTACGGCGAAAGACAAGGCTACAACCACGATTTAATATACTCGTTCATGATATGGGAAATACTCTTTTGCATAGTCGGCGCCCGCTTATATTACGTAATTTTCCAATGGGACTACTACAAGGACAACCTCGTTAAGATATTCGCTATACGCGAAGGCGGACTGGCTATATACGGCGCTATAATAACGGCGTTTATTGTCGGTTTCGTATTTACGCGCGTCAAGAAACTGAATTTTTGGGACTTCGCCGACACCGCGATCATATGTCTCGCGCTTGGACAAGCTGTGGGACGCTGGGGAAATTTCTTTAACCGCGAAGCTTTCGGCACATATACGAACTCGCTTTTCGCCATACGTTACCTTGTCAGTCAGACGGCTTACATCGCGCCGGAAGTTCTGTCAAAAACGGTTGAAGCCGCGGGGGCGCGTTACATACAAGTGCACCCCACGTTTTTGTATGAATCGGCGTTATGCCTGTCTATCGTGATATTTCTCGACATTTACACGCGTTTTAAAAAGGCGCGCGGCGAGATTCTCGCCATATACCTTATGGCTTACGGGATAGGGCGCTTCTTCATAGAAGGGTTGCGCACCGATCAGCTCCATGTATGGGGCACGAATATCGCCGTTTCGCAAATAGTCTCCGTAATCGCGGCGTTAATCGGCCTTTTGATTTTTATAATCCGCAGGGCTATGCTCAAAACGGAAAAAAATCATCCGGAATAGCGAAAAAAAGAATATATATCGGGGGAGAAATTTCATCCCCTGATTTTTTTAGTTGGATACCAGCGCGATTTCGATTCGCGGTTCCAGGCAAGTTGTAAAATGAATTGCCCAAAGGCATAAAAAAAAGACCCATCGGGGATCCAAACCAGTTACAATGAAGTTGGAGACAACAACGTAACTGGAGGAACCGCGATGAGTCAAGTAC
>JAISER010000041.1 GCA_031263985.1 Clostridiales bacterium
TGCGCGGCTACGGCGACAAGATATGGTTCTTGGAAATAAATAAAAGCCACGGCTTCATAAGGTTTATCGCTAAAGACACCATACAGGACGGCGCTTTGGAAATCGACTCGAAGACATACATGTCTCTTGACGACGCTGAAAACGTTCCGGCGCTTGAAGGCGCGCATAAAATTACTGTAACCGGCTCTAACATAGAGGATTTTTCCGCGGATATAACGGTGGAGCGCGGACGCTCCGAAATCATTGATCTAAGCGAAGCCAAATTCACGGCTTCCGTGATAAAAATAACGTCCGCTATCGAAGGGTATAAGCTGATTATCGACGGCGAAGAGCGCTCGACGGACGATACGCTCGCGCTGCCTATGGGCGAATACAGGTTTGAGGCCTACAAGGAAGGTTATTTGCCGTGGATAAAGTCCGTTGAAGCGAAAGAGCCTGAAACTGAAGTGAAAATCGAGCTTGTAGAGGAAGTCATATTGCGCGCGCTCGTGATAGACACGTTTCCCGCGGCCGCCGAACTTTACGTTGACAACGGATATGTCGGCCACGCGCCCGTTACGGAACTTGTAACGGAAGGCAAGCATACAATAGCGGCTAAGTTGGAAGGCTATAGCGACGCGACGCTCGAAGCGGACGTGACCTCCGAAACGGACGGCGAACGCTATTCTTTACGCCTGATAAAAAAATCGGATGATAGTCAAAGCCAAAAGGAAGAAACGCTAACAATACCTATCGACGGACGCTATTAGTTTGGCGCCGAAGGCTTCGCTCTCGCTGAACGCGCGGTCTGAATTTTTTATACTGAACTCAGTTTGAAACATAGCCAAACCGAGCGGAGGTTTTTGCGTTGGGCCAGCCGCGAAACGCGGGCGAGTCAATAGGTTCGTTAAGGCTTCGCGGCAAAGCCCGGCGTGAAAAAGACCGTTCGGAGGGTTATGGTTCAGATCAGACCTGTCCCGAGACCTGACTCCTGCGTCCGCGCGGCGGATTTTCCACAATGCGGCGTTAGGAACTGTTAAAAAAATAACCTATACATTCGGCTTGTCCTTTTGCGCCCCGGCTACTTTGCCGGAACCCTTGAATACTACAAGTATTCGCGGAACTCGGCGCCTTGCCGGGACACAAAATCGCTGCGCCGACTGTACACTTTATTTTTTAACAGTTCCTTAGTGAAATCCTTGCCTTGCGAAAAATCCGCTCGTGAATCCGTTGAAGTCAGGTTCCGGGGCGGTTCGCTAAGTTCAGATTAATCTACGGATAAACGGAGGCGTATTATGACGCTCGATTTGCGCGACGTTGAAAAACCGGCGCGATATATAGGCGGAGAGGTTAATATGGTCGTAAAAGACGCGAAAAGCGTATGCATGCGTTTCGCGCTTTGTTTCCCCGACGTTTATGAAGTGGGCATGAGTCATCTCGGTCTGTCGATACTGTACTTTTTTATGAACCGCCGCGACGACGTTTATTGTGAACGCGCGTTCGCGCCATGGATAGACATGGAAGCGCGGATGCGCGAAAGCCATTCGGCGCTTACGTCGCTTGAAACGGACGAACCTCTTAAAGCGTTCGATTTCGTCGGCTTTACGCTTCAATATGAGATGAGCTATACTAATGTGATTAACATGCTGGATTTGGCGGGCATTCCTATCTTTTCGAAGGACAGAACGGACGACGACCCTTTAATATGCGCCGGCGGGCCGTGCGCGTATAACCCCGAACCTCTGGCCGATTTTATTGACTTTTTTTATATAGGCGAAGGCGAGGCGGCGCTTGATTCCGTGTTTGACGGCTATAAAGCTCACAAAGCGTCCGGGAAAAGCAGACGTGAGTTCTTGACGTCCGCGCTTTGCGATATACCGTGCGTTTACACGCCGTCGCTTTATCAAGCTCAGTACAAAGATAACGGCGAGATAGAGGCTTTTTTTTCAATGGACGGACAGGCCCGTAAAATCACGCGAAAAGCGTTCGCGCCGGACGCGGACAGTCTGTTCTTTCCGGAAAAGCCTCTCGTTCCGCTTATAGAAGTCGTGCATGACCGCGCCGCTTTGGAGCTGTTTCGCGGATGCGTCAGGGGGTGCCGTTTTTGCCAGGCGGGCTATATATACCGTCCTCCGCGGGAAAAAAAGCCGGATACGTTGCTAAACCAGGCGCGAGCCATAATATCTAATACGGGATACGATGAAATTTCACTTTTGTCGTTAAGCGCGAGCGATTATAGCGGTTTTAACGAATTGGCGGACAAACTTTTTGACGACTTCGCGGATAAAAAGGTTAACATTTCCCTTCCGTCGCTGCGCGTTGACGCCGTGTCTCTTGACATTATGACAAAAGCTCAGGGCGTAAGGAAATCCAGCCTTACGTTCGCGCCCGAAGCCGGCTCGCAGCGTCTGCGCGACGTAGCCAATAAGGGCGTCACGGAAGAAGACGCCCTGAACGGCGTCGGTCTCGCCTTTGAACACGGCTGGAGCAAAGTAAAGCTGTATTTTATGATCGGTCTTCCGACGGAAACGGAAGACGACGTCGCGGACATTATACGGCTGGCCGACAAGATCACAAAGCTTTACAAGAAAAAATCACCGCCCCTACGCGTCAACGTAAGCGTCTCATGTTTCGTTCCGAAACCTTTTACGCCGTTCCAATGGGAAAGTCAAAACAGCGCGGATATGTTTTCGGATAAACAGCTGTTTTTAAAAAGCCTTAAACGCGACAAACGGATAAGCCTGTCATATCACGACCCGTTCGTAAGCGTCGTGGAAGGCGTTTTGGCCCGCGGCGACAGACGCGTAGGCGGAACGATCTTCACCGCGTGGAAGCTCGGCGCGAGGTTCGACGGTTGGAGCGAGCTGTTTAAACGCGAGGTATGGAAGACAGCGCTTGCGGGGAGTGAAGAATTTTATACGCTGCGCGCTCGAAGCGTCGAAGAAATTTTGCCGTGGGATCATATCGACGTCGGAGTGCGCAAGAGCCATCTTATAACGGAACGCGAGAAAGCGTACGACGAACGGCTTACGCCTAACTGCCGGGAAGCGTGTTCGATGTGCGGAGCGCGCGAGTTGGCCGGAGGAACTTGCATTGTTTAAATACGCCGTAAATTTCTCCAAAAAAGGAAAAACGCGTTTCATAGGCCATTTGGATCTTTTACGGCTGTTTCAGCGCGCTATAAATCGGGCGGCGCTGCCCGTCGCGCGTTCGACCGGGTTCAATCCACACCAGCTAATAACGTTCGCGCTGCCTTTGCCGCTGGGCATGGAAGGCGAGAACGAACGCGCGGATATCCGCGCGGAGAGATTTGTTGACGAGATCGATATGAAAAACCGCCTTAACCGCGTCATGCCGGAAGGCATCGTCATATCGCGCTGCCGCGCCGTTTCGGAAAACGAACAGGCCGTCCGCGTCACCGCTTCGCTTTACGAAATAACGTTCAAAGACGCCTTCGCTGACATGCGCGCGACTATCAACGAGACGCTTTGCGCCGATGAACTTCTAGTGCTAAAAAAAACTAAGAAAAACGCGGCTGTGACGAATATACGTCCCGATATAATATCGTTAAGCGCGATATCGGATTACGCCGTTACAGCGCTTTTAAGCGCGGGAGGCGAAAGAAACCTGAAGCCGTCGTTGCTCGCCGCTTATATGGCTCAACGCCGTGGGGCGGACGAGTTTGACCCTCTTTCGGCGACGTACAAGCGCATAGCTATTTACAGCGAAGTTAAAGACCATAACGATTCTTCACTTGCGCGGCGTTTTTTAAGATTGTAAAAAATTATATGACTATCCAAAAGTTTCATTAAGCCGCGCAAATGCGGGGTCCGGGGTCGAAGACCCCGGCAGGGTTTGGGGCGGAGCCCCAAGGTCTTTATGAGTTGTCCGGATAGTCATTAAAAATTATAATGGGGTTTCGCCGCGCCGACTTCTCCCGAAATAACGAAAACGATTGGAGGAAATTACTATGAGAAAAACGCTTGTTCCAGCTCTCTTTGTTATTTTCGCGCTGTCCGCGCTGACAGCGTGCAGAGGCGGTAAATCCGCGCCCGATAACGGCGATTCCGCGTCATCGAAAACGCCAACCGCGTCGGATAATACGTCCGCGACTAAAGAAAAACAACCTCAAAGCGTTGAAGACAACGCCAAGACCTCTGAAAATGAAGCTCAAGAATTTGAAGCCAGCGACCAATCGAAAGAGTCTTTAATTCAATGGATGATTGACGGCTCTTTCAGCTACGATTTCGTGATGACCGCCGAAGCCCTCGGCCAAAAGGTCGAATCTATCGGCAGCATGGCCGCGAACGACGGCGACGCTTTGATAATCACCGAAGTTAACGCTATGGGTCAGAGGATTAAGTCGAAGATTATAGTCAAAGACGACGTCACGTATATCATAGATGACGCGAACAAGCTCATTACGAAAGCGTCCAATTTAAGCGCGGAAGTGGCGAACGGCATGATAGCCGATTATTCCGGCTTAAAGCTTGTCAATTCAGGCGCGGGCGAGATAGACGGCAAAACGCTGCCTTACGAAGAATATGAAATGAACGGCTCAACAGTCAAGTTCTATTTGGAAAACGGTCAGGTTTATGGAATGGAATCTGAGATAGCGGGGCACAAAACCGTAACGATTATCACTAATCCGTCTAACAAAGTCCCTGACGGCGCGTTTGACCTGCCTGCGGGCTACAAAGAGATGTAACATTCCGCAATCCCCGTAAAGCTCACCAAATCTTTATGGGGATTTTTTTTCGCCCGGACTTCGCGTAACGTTATATTATACTAAATCCAGGCTAAGCCATAACCATCCGAACGATCTTTTTCACGCCCGGCTTCACCGCGGAGTCTCGCCGAATTCACTGGTTCTCCCGCGTTTCGCGCCTGGCCCAACGCGAAAAATCCTCGTCCGATCCTGCTGTGTTTCAAACTGATTTCAGTATCAAAAGAGACATCGTATCTCTTACGGGAGGCGCTCTCCTTTTTGATGGCGCCGCATAGACATTAATTTTAATGACTATCCGGACAAGTCATAAAGACCTTGTGGCTCCGCCCCAAACCCCGCCGAGGTCTTCGACCCTGTATCCCGCGCCGCGCATTTGCGTGGCTTCATGAAACGATTGGATAGTCATATTAATTTTTGTGAATAGGCCGGCTCGCAATCGAATAAATTTATTTAGGGGTGAGCGCGCGAATGGCCGAAAAACAAAAAGCGAAGAATAGTCTTTTAGCGAGAGCGTCGGATTTTTTCGATCTGCCCAAAGAAATAGCCCTTAATTTGCCCCTTGTTACGATAATAGGCGCCTCGGAAGTTAACATTGAAAATTATAAAAAAATAGCTGAATATGGTCCCGAGCGCGTTCAAATTAACACATCGTGCGGCGTTTTTAAGATAGAGGGCAAAAAGCTGGTTTTAAAACAGATCACTTCAGAAGCCATAAAGATTACCGGCATTTTGAAAAACATCGGCTATATCACGTAAACGCCTTCGCGTTTCAAGCTCTGACTAAGGACTCGTCAAACAATATCTGGATGTTTTCACTTGCCATTTCGCCGTCAGGCGGCGTTGTCGTCGGTCGCCATACCGCCCGGGCATGTCTCCTTCCTACGCCTTGCTTGACGACGAAATCGCGGCGTGAAATTCCATCAATTTATTGTTTGACGAATCCTAACCATAACATTTTTAACGGGACGTGAAAAACATGATCGTCGCAATTTGGAATTTTATTCGCGGCTTCGTAACCGTTGAAGTTACGGGCCGCGCTACGGAACGTTTTATAAATATGGCCGTTCATAGGGACATATATATTTGGGACGCGCAGTCCTCGCCGGACGGCGTTTTCATGAACGTGTCCCTTAAAGGCTATAAGGAGCTGAAAGCCTGCGCGAAAAAGACAGGCTGCCAGTATAGGATTATAGCGAAAAAAGGGTTTCCATTTGTAGCGCGCCGTTACGGCAAGCGGAAACTTCTGCCTATCGGCGCCTTATTTTTTATGTTTTCCGTCTATATATTGTCAACGTTCGTCTGGGCTGTGGAAATAAGTGGCTGCGAGCGGCTTGCGGGTTTTGAGATTTCGGAGTTCTGCGCGGCCAACGGTCTCAGACCCGGCGCGTTTAAGTCGCGAATAGACGAGGATGGCGTAGAGAAGCTTATTATGAAGCGTTTCGCTGACATAGCGTGGGTGAACGTGTACATACGCGGCACGCGCGCGACTGTGGAAATTAAGGAAACGCTGCCTCTTAAAATAATAGTGGATAAAACCACGCCCTGCGACGTCGTAGCGGCTAAAGACGGCGTAATAATAAACGTCGCGGCGAGTCTCGGCTCGCCCGTCGTCAAAACGGACGACGTCGTGAGAAAAGGCGACGCGCTTGTAAGCGGCAAACTTGAAATAAAGCGTGACGACGCCGTCATACGCACGGATTATATCCACGCCGAAGCCAATGTTTTGGCCAAGGTATATTACCGCATTAATTTTTCCGTACCGTTTAAATATTCCGAAAAACAATTTACGGGAAATATATATAAACATACCGGCTTTATATTATTTGACCGCAAGTTCTCGCTTGAAAAAACTCCGCCGTTTAAATGTTTCGAACAATCATCCGAACACAAACGCTTTTCGCTTGGCGAAGACTATCCTTTGCCGTTTATCGCCATCGTGACTACATATAAAGAGTTCGTTCCGATCGAAAAAACGCGCGGATTGGATGAAGCGCTGAAGCTGGCTGACAAAATCGTCACCGGCCGTATAATAAGAGAGTTCGACATAGAATCGGACATTATAGAAAAAAAAATCAATTTTGTTGAAAACCCTGATGGTATTCTGATAAAATCAATTATAACGGCCACGGAAGACATAGGGCGCGAAAAGCCCTTATGGAAAACGCGTGACGGCGCTGGCGGCCCGGCCGAAGATCCGGCCGGCGATCCGGCCGACGAGGATGAGAACGGTCAAACGAATGATTAACGCTGAATTCAGTCTAAACCATAACCATCCGAAGGGTCTTTTTAGTGCTGGGCTTTTTCGCGAAGCTTCGCCGAACCTCATTGGTTCGACTATGTTTCGCGTCTGGCCCGACGCGAAAAGTCCTCGCACGATTTGGCTATGTTTTAAACTGAGTTCAGTATAATTCGGAAACTTGACGTTTCCGCGAAGGGACGGGTCTTTCAAAACATGACATCAACTCGGCGCATTGAAATCCCTAATCTTATAATAGGCGACGTATTCGGTAAGTTTGATGAAAACATACGTAAAATTGAAAGAGCTTTTTCCGTCATGGTCGTAAACCGCGGCGACAGCGTTTTAATATCGGGCGAAAAGAGCGAAAAGGCTGAAAAAATCATTTTAAAATTAACGGACATCGCGCGCTCCGGCGAAGCCGTCACAGAGCAAAACGTAAACTATCTTATAGCTTCCGTTGAGGATGATGAGTTCGGCGATATAGACAAGCTCACTTCCGACGTAATAGCCGCCGCCGTAACGGGCAAGCTCATAAGACCAAAAACGCTTGGTCAGAAGAAATATGTGGACGGCATACGCAAAAACGCCGTAACGCTGGGGATAGGTCCGGCTGGCACCGGCAAAACCTATATCGCTATGGCCATGGCTGTGACGGCGTTTAAAAACGGCGAAGCGGCGCGTATAATACTGACGCGGCCGGCCATAGAAGCCGGCGAAAAACTGGGTTTTTTGCCAGGCGATCTGCAACAAAAGGTAGACCCGTATCTGCGTCCGCTGTACGACGCGCTTTATGAAATCATGGGGGCGGAAACGTTCCAGCGTAACCTTGAAAAGGGCGCGGTCGAAGTGGCGCCGCTCGCCTATATGCGCGGACGCACGCTAGATAACGCGTTTATTGTGTTGGACGAAGCGCAAAACACCACGCCTGAGCAGATGAAAATGTTTCTTACGCGCGTCGGGTTCGGTTCGAAGGCCGTCATTACCGGCGATATCACGCAAATCGATTTGCCCGAAGGCAAACGCTCCGGTCTCGTGGAAGCCGCGTCGGTTTTGAAAGGCGTTGATGACATCAGCGTGATACGCTTGACGCAGCGTGACGTCGTGCGCCGGCCGCTTGTTCAAAAAATAATAGAAGCCTATGACAGGTATGAGAGAAACAAAGAGCGGAGTCGCTCTAAAAGGCGTTAATAAAGGGAGGCGCGCCGCGTTTTCGTCGCGCGCGGAAACTGATAATGTTTACAAAGCGGCGTGATTGTGATATACCTAATATCCGACGCGCATTATAATAACGCTCGCTTACGGGCAGCGCCGTTATCGGCGCGCGTTTTAAGAGCGCGCCTTAAGCGAGCGACGCGAAAGAAGGTTCCGCCATATGCCGAAACATAGAAGACATCCTATTCTTGACGTTAGCGCGACGCTGCCTTTCGCGGCGTTCGCGGTGACGGTAATTCTCGTCTTATCAGGCGCGTATATCCAACAAGGGTTCAATATAGAGCCGAATACAGTCGCCGTGCAGCGTTTTTCAGCGCCCAACAAATTTTTAAACGTTTACGCCACTGACATAAACAAGGCGGCGGCGGCGGAAGCCGCGGAAAAACTTGAGCCTGTGGCGGAGCGAGACACTACGGCGGCGGAAAAGTCATTTGAGGGAATTAACCATTTCTTCAGTCAGGTGACTGTCATACGCGCTGAGCGAAGACTGCGCGCTCAGGCCGCCGCTGAAAACGAAGCGGCGGAAAGCGAGGCGGCCGAACAGGAAGCCGAAACCGGCTTGGAAAACGACGTATCAAGCGATACGGTTTCCGCTGGACAAATCGTCGGTTCCGAGCCGCCCGTTATGCCCATACATTTAAATGACCGCCTTATATCTTTAATTTTAAACATGGATGACGCGCGTTACGCGGAGTTCATCGACGCGTCACGCGACGTGACGAACATTATTTTTGAAAACGGATTGCAAGACGTTGACGCGCGCGGGCTTTTGGCCGTAAAGGCGGAAGTGGACAAAACACGCGGCTCCGATGACGAAAAAGAGCTTATGTATGAGATAATCGCCAATTATATACGCCCTAACATCGTAACGAACGAGGAGGCGACGCAAAAGGCTCGCGCCGAACGCGCCGCAAGCTATGACGAGGTTTTTTACCTCGAAGGTCAGACGATAGTCGATGAAGGGCATGTTATTTCCGCTGAAGCTTACGCCGCGCTTGAACAACTGAGCCTTGTGAACAACAAAAAAAACGCGTTTAACTTCCCTCTCTTTGGAGGAGCGTTTCTGCTTGTCATCGGCGTTTTTTGCATATTCTTCATGTGCATGGCTATCTTTTTCAAAAACACGCTCAAAACCTTTAAAGAGAAACTGCTGTTCTTAGCGCTGTATATTTTGACGATCGCTTTTTCATGGTTTTCCATAGATCGTCTGCCTTACCAAATTTCGTTTCATCTCGTTTTTCTGATGCTGGTCGCGATGATGTTCAACTCTCGGCTGGCCGTCGTTTTAAACGTGTTTCTTTCAATGATTACGATGCTTATAGTAAAAGGCAATATGTCTTTTTTAATATATTATATATTTACAGGCACGTACGTCTCATTGACGTCGATATCGCTCAACGAGCGAAACAAAATCATAGTGGACGGCATTTTGACGTGCGCCGTATGCGCCGCGTCGTATTTCGGCGTTACGCTGTTTTTCGAGACGGTCTACGGACGCGACTTGGTGTACGGCATCATCTGCGCGGCCGTTATGGGGCTTGCGTCCGTTATAATAAGCATGGGCAGCGTTCCTTTTTGGGAGGCGGTATTCGGCATAGTCACGCCGTTCAGGCTTATAGACCTCGCCAACCCTAACAGCGCGGTTTTGCGCCGTCTAACTATAGAGGCGCCCGGCACTTATCACCACAGCCTCGTCGTGGCGAACTTGGCGGAAACGGCCGCCTATCATATAGGCGCCAACCCCAGCCTTGCGCGCGCCGGCGGCTATTATCACGATATAGGCAAACTCAAATATCCTAACTACTTTATAGAAAATCAGGCCGGCGTAAACCCGCACGACGCGCTTGACCCTGAGACAAGCGCGCAAGTGCTGAAAAGTCATGTGTCGTTCGGTCTCGAGCTGGCCGAACAAAGCCATATACCGCCTATCGTGCAAGAATTTATAAGCGAACACCATGGAACTACTCTTATGAAATATTTTTACGGCAAAGCGCTGAAGAAAGCTGAAGAAGAAGCCGCGCGCACGGGCGCCGCGCCCGCGCAGGTTGACATAGCCGCGTTTCGCTATCCGTTTTCGGTTCCGCGTTCACGGGAGACCGCTGTCGTTATGCTCGCCGATACGGTGGAGGCGGCGGTCCGGTCGTCCGCTCCGGCTCAAAAATCGCTTGACGAGGCGGAACGGATTATACGCAGATTAGTGAAGGAGAAATTAGACGAAGACCAGCTTATCGACAGCGGACTTACGCTGAAAGATATTGAAACGGTGATGCGATCGTTCATCCTTGTGTTTAAAGGCATGTATCATGAACGCATACCTTACCCTGAAACGAAAAAACCCCGATATGAAGCCGATGAAGATAGCGATGTGAAAAATGCGCTTAAGGAGACGTAAATGGGTATAGTCGTTGACCAAATGCGCCCGGATATCGACGTAAGTGAAAAAATAAAGGCCGCGGCGCTTATGACGGCGGTAAGGGCGCTTGAAAGAGAAGGGTTTAGCGCCGCGGAAGCGGATATAACGTTCGCTGACGACGCCGAAATCCAGAAGTTCAATAAAAAGTTCCGACGCGTAGACGCGCCCACCGATGTTCTTTCGTTCCCGATGTTTGAAGCGTATCCCCCGAAGCGCGACGTGTTTTTAGGCGACGTCATAATTTCCGTTGACGCCGTGAAGCGGCAGGCGAGGGATTTTGGACATTCTGAGGAGAGGGAGGCGGGTTTTCTCGCCGCGCACGGCGTTTTGCATCTTATGGGCTACGATCACGCCGACGCGGACGGCGAAAAAATTATGACAGCGGCTCAGGAGGCTATTCTTATGGCAGTCGGACTTTTGAGAGAAAAACCTTGAGAGAAACTTTTTTGAAAAAAAGTTTCTCTCAAACTCTCTTCAAAAAACTTTCATCCCGGAAATTTTGTTTCCGGAGAATGGAAAAATTAGGTTATAGCCAGGTTGGCGCTGAAACCTTGAGAGAACCTTTTTTGGAAAAAAGTTTCTCTCAAACTCTCTTCAAAAAACTTTCATCCCGGAAATTTTGTTTCCGGAAAGCGGAAAAATTAGGTTATAGCCAGGTTGGCGGTAGATATT
>JAISER010000053.1 GCA_031263985.1 Clostridiales bacterium
GGCTTACGAATAAATACGCGGAAGGCTATCCCGGCAAACGGTTTTACGGAGGCTGCGAAAATGTTGATATAGTGGAAACGCTTGCGATCGAACGCGTTAAAAAACTGTTCGGCGCTGAACACGCTAATGTGCAGCCTCACTCCGGCGCTCAAGCGAACACAGCCGCGTATTTCTCCATACTGAGCCCCGGCGACACAATTATGGGCATGGACCTGGCGCACGGCGGCCATCTTTCACATGGCAGTCCCGCCAATATTTCAGGACAGTTCTTTAATGTCGTTTCTTACGGCGTCAGCGCGGAAACACACCGTATAGATTATGATGAAGCGCTTAAAATCGCTAAAAAACACAAGCCGAAAGTTATAGTGGCCGGAGCGAGCGCGTATCCTCGGTTTATCGATTTTGACAGATTCGCTGATATAGCCGAAGAAGTCGGAGCGTATTTTATGGTAGATATGGCGCACATCGCCGGTTTGGTCGCGGCGGGCGAACATCCTGACCCTGTCCCAAGAGCGCACTTTGTGACGTCAACGACGCACAAAACATTGCGCGGCCCGCGCGGCGGATTCATATTATGCAAAAACGAGTACGCCAAACAGATTGATAAAGCGGTTTTTCCCGGTACGCAGGGCGG
Organism: Clostridiales bacterium; assembly: GCA_031263985.1. GTDB lineage: Bacteria > Bacillota > Clostridia > Lachnospirales > JAISER01 > JAISER01. The sequence continues at coordinate 635 of JAISER010000053.1, forward strand.
TCCGCTTATGCACGTGATAGCCGCGAAAGCGGTCGCGTTCCATGAGGCGCTTACAGTTGAGTTTAAACAATACGCGCGGCAGATTATTAAAAACGCTAAAGCGCTGGCTGACGGGCTTCTCGCTAATGGGTTCAATCTCGTTTCGGGCGGCACCGATAACCATCTTATGCTTATCGACTTGCAAAACATTGACATAACCGGCAAAGAGGCGGAGCGCAGACTCGACAGCGTAGGCATAACGTGTAATAAAAACGCCATACCGTTCGATACGCGCGGCGCGTTCGTCACAAGCGGCATACGCATAGGCTCTCCGGCGGTTACGACGCGCGGCATGAAAGAGGACGCCATGCTGGAAATAGCCGACATTATTACGATGACGCTTAAAAATTATGACGAGGCGCGAAACGAAGCCGTCGAACGCGTCAAGACGCTGAACGGCAAGTACCCTCTTTATTACGCGGCCGACGACAACGGATAAAAAGTTTCGCGGATTACCGCTTGAGCGCGCTCCTGTGGCCGCGGCCCGCGCGAATATGACTATATAGCGGCGCGGCGCGTTATAGTAAGATGTTCTTGAAAAAGTAACGGATTATATTAAAATAGCTATGATAAAAAATATCGGAAAAGAACAATAGAATATCATGAAGAAGAACACAGTATCAGGGAAACGGCGAAGACATTCGGCATATCGCCAAACACATTGAACGCCAGCTATAAAACGGCTGTAAGCGAAGAAGAACTGTTAGCGTATCTAAAAGTCAATCCGGACTCTTACCAATAAGAAATAGGCGAAAGCTTCGGCTACCATCATTATGGCCGCCATCAATCTGTGATTCGCCAAACTCTTAAACGTTTTATATAACGCGTAAAAAAAAGATGAAGCTTTACAAGGAGCGAGACGCTGAAAAAGTCGCTGAATATTTAGAGCCTGTTCAAGATCTCGCTTTTAGCGGATTTTTGTGATGATTTTTCGCCAAACTCGGAAGCGCAAACGCCGCGTATTCGAAGAATATACGCAGAGAGCGCTGACCAAATGTGGCGGAAAATCAGCCGAAAAGACGCGAAATGGAGATCTTGAACAGGCTCTTCGAACAAATTCGTGATGTTCGACCGGAAAGCGCTGTTGATATTGATGAAAACCGGCATCGATACTTTTTTGCGCAGAGAATACGCTTATTCCAAGCGCGGAGAAAAAGTTATCGGGCGAATTTCCGGTAGGATATATCGGCGTTTGGGTATTGTCGCCGCCAAAATGGGCGAAAAAATTATGTCGCCGTTCCAATTTAACGGAACAATGGATGGCGAGTTATTTGAGTTTTGGTTTGAAAACTGTCTCTTGCGCGAATGTCCTTCTAATTCCGTCATTGTAATGGACAATGCCGCTTTCCATCGAAAGAAACGGCTTATTTCGTTTTCCGAAAGTAATAAGCATAGAATAGCGCTCCTACCGCCGTATTCCCCGGAGTATAACCCAAAGGAAAGATTTATCTTATTTTGATAGTTTCGATGATTGTTTGCGTTGCTGTTTCAATAGCATTTAACTATATTTAGAGCCTGTTTAATATCTCGCTTTCAGCGGGTTTTTGTGATGATTTTTCGCCAAACGCGAACGCCGCGTATTCGAAGAATTATACAAAGAGCGCTGATGGAGATATTAAACAGGCTCTTACCCGCTCAATATCAAAACATTTGAACAAATGGTCGTCATGTTAGAAGGAACGGTCGAAAACTTCAATCCCATTGAAAAAAGAAAACTAATAAAAAAATCGAAGACCCCGGCGGGGTTTGGGGCGGAGCCCCGAGGTCTTTATGACTTGTTTGTATAGTCATCTAAAAAAGGCCTCATCGGCCTATTTGTTTTAAAACCTTCCATTTCTATATCGATATGAAACAGGTCGGGCTTTTTGCAACCTATATCGTAGAGTGCGCCGCGCGCGCCTTTGAAGCGCGGTCAGCGCCGCCCGTATAATTAAGAGGACAACTATGACAGCCAGTATCGTTTTAAATATATTCATCGCGGTCGGGGTTATAAACGTCTTGGTGGCGGACGCATCTTTCGCCTCGCTCGCGAACCCCGCTCCGTTAAGCGCTTCAACATCGGCCTCAGCGATCTTAACGTCTTGGTAAGTAAAATATAGATAACCGACTTTTTCGCCCTCATTTACCGGACGGTTAAACTCGCCAGGCAATTCGACTTCCAGCGCGACAAGCGACTTTACGAAACCGGGGACGCTAGCGACGACGTCATTCGCGTTAGACGCTTCCACTACATCCTCAGTCGCTTCGACGCCGTCTTTCAACGAAACTACGGGAACGGTTCTCTTAAACTCGCCTTCTTTAAGAAACGTCACCGTTTCGTATTGATCAAGCCAATAGTCTAAAAGCGCGTTCGTGTCCTCATAAGCGTTGGCGCTCGTTTCTTCCGCCATTACGACAACGATGACCCCTGCGCTTCCTCTCTGCCCGTAAGTGGCGAGCGTATGTTTGGCTTCGGAGGTGAACCCTGTCTTGCCGCCTACGACGTCCGGGTTATAATAGTCGGAATAACGCGATATCATCCTGTGAGAATTATTCATTACCCTGGGCTGCGGTTGTTTTTCCGTATGGGGTATATCATAGCGAGCTGTCGATATCATGTCCTTAAATTTTTGCCGTGTAAGGTTTTCGCGCATTATAAGCGCCATATCATAGACCGTCGTGTAGTGCCGTTCGTCATGAAGTCCATGCGGGTTTGTAAAATTCGTATTCTCCGCTCCAAGCTCTTTCGCCCGCTCTGTCATCAATCGCGCGAAGGTTTCGATATCCCCGCCCATATATTCCGCGACCGCGTTTGACACCTCATTGGCGGACGCGAGCAAAATGGCGTACAACGCTTCGTCAAGGCTTAGCGTTTCACCTTCGTCCATCGCTATGCCGCTGCTGTCATGCGGCAGAGAGAACACTGAATCATGAGAGAACGGAATTCTTTGCGAAAAACTGACGTCACTGTTTTTTTCCACCTCTTCCAGCGTAAGCAGAACCGTCATGAGTTTCGTCACGCTGGCGGGGTAATGCCTTTCATCTTTGTTTTTATCAAACAATATAAGCCCGGTGTTCGCATCCATAACGACGGCGGACGGCGCTAATATTTCTATGGTTTCATCCGCTTTCACGCGAATCGGGTTCCAAAAAAACGATAAGACTGTTAAAAAGGCGACTATTCGGCGCATACATACTCCTTTATTGCTCCGCGGATGGCGCGCCCGCTATTTTTGGCGACGCCACGCCCAGGATTTCGGCTTTTCTTACCGGAACTCGCACAGATTTATTCGTGCCGAATTCCACTATGAAACAATCTTCCCCCATAGCGGCTATTACGCCATACAGACCTCCGGTCGTCAGAACGCTGTCCCCGGTTTTAAGCCCCGCCTGCATTTCCTTAAACGTTTTGTCGCGTTTCCTCTGCGGTCTTATCATCAGAAAGTAAATGACGAGTATAAACGCGGCGTATAAAAGTATCGTAAGATATATGTTGTTCCCGCCTAGAAGAAAACCTCCGCCTTGATTCGCCCCTTCCGCGGCGCCAGCGGCGACCGTTTCCGTAACGGAGCTTTCGCCCGCGGTTGATAAAAACGGCTCTGGCGCGACCCCTAAAGCCATCGCGAAAAAATTTAGAAATTTCATGCCGCATCTCCTTAGTTCGCGGACAAAAAGCAAAAGTCCCCATCCGCCGTATTTTGTTAAATATTACATGATTATCACATTATAGGCCATTATAATATAACGTTTTCAAACAGTCAATGCGTCAAACATTAAAACGCGCGGCCTATTATGCGAAATTGCCCCATATACGGCGGAAGTATTGGCGCTCGTTGTGAAAATTATAAATAATCTTGACATATTAACCATATTAATATATAATTAAGGTATATTAGAATAATTGGAAATATTGTGTCTTATTTGTTGATTATGGCGTTTCTTTTAAGTCGTTTTAAGCTTTTTTTAATTTGTTTGGGCGTTTTATCCAGTTTTACGCTTGTTTACTTTAATATTATTATTCTCTTTTAACTATTTACGATTGCATATATTCCGCGCATAACCTCTTACAGGATAAACGCTCGCTTTCTAAAAATTTGTATAATTTGTCTTTAGAACGCGGCGCGTAAAGCGGTTTATAGTGTTTGGTCATTGCTCCAAAAATAGCGGATGAACTAACATGGTTTTTGGATGGTTCCGACTCTGTCAGCGCAAAACGCAAGTCCGCGTAAAGCGCCGCGGAACCAAACCCGAAATAAAAGGAGGTGCGTTTGCCGGAAGAAAAATATGCGCACATGGTTACAAGCCTTATGAAACATAGAAACGCTATGCTTATAAAATGTTTTTCGAAAAGGTGAAGAGCTTATGTCTATATTAGAGAGAATATTAACTAATATTATATTAGGTGTTATTTCTTACTTTTTTGCAGCTTTTTTGAATTTTAACGCTTGATCTCAGACGTAGTTTAAGCGACTTCATTCGCTATTAATAAGAACCTATTTAATATCTTGCTTCTAGCGGATTTTGTGATTATTTTTCGCCAAACGCGGAAGCGCGAACGCCGCGTATTCGAAGAATATATGCAAGTGAGCGCTGACAAAGTGTGGCGGAAAATAAGCCGAAAAGACGCGAAATACAGATCTTGAACAGGCTATAAGGAGGTTTACAAGTTATGTTTATAATAATCGACATAATAATTACAATGATTTCTTCCATAATAGGGTTGATAGCGGGCCTGATTGGCGGTTTTGTCGCCCCTAACGCTTTTGAAGGGATTCTATATTAAACTCTCTGTTCCTTAGAGCCTGTTTAAGATCTCGCTTTTAGCGGATTTTTTGTGATGATTTTTCGCCAAACGCGGAAGCGCGAACGCCGCGTATTCGAGAATATACGCAAGTAAGCGTTGACAAAGTGTGGCGGAAAATAAGCCGAAAAGACGCAAAATAGAGATCTTAAGCAGGCTCTTACATAAACTTGCAAAGGCGGTTTAATAAGATGTTTATAATACTCGATATTCTGCTGGTATCCGCGCTGGTATTTGTCGTATCTCTGGTAGGACTGATAAGTTCCGTTTTTTCTTCAGGCGCGCTTGAAGGAATTTTATATTAGGATTATTTCTACATATAATTTCGTAGTTCTAGTAGGATTAGCCGATTCCTTCCCCTTTTCCAGGGTTTTTGAAGGGATTTCACATTAAGCGGAGCTTATATATTCAGCTTTAAAAAGACATATGAGAACCGTTTATTAGGAGGTGTCCGTTACGTTTCTAATTGATGATATATTTATGTCTATAATCTTTATGGTTATTAGTCTAATACTCGGCTTTTTCGGTGGAAGCTCTCTGAATAGTTTAGTGTTTCCAGCCGTTTAATTTTTCTACGTGAAAAAGACCGTTCGGCTGATTATTGTTTAGACTGAGTTCAGTATGAGGAGGCGAAGAATCATGTTCGAGACAATATTAATGATTATTGTCGGTATAATACTCGGATTACTGATGGGTAATCCTGATATGCTGTCATCTTTGATCACTGGCTAGGGGGTTCTGCGCATATGTCATATATTATAACATTTGTAATATCTTTTGTCATCGGGATAATAACTAATATATTCGGCATATACGGATCTGGAGCGGGGTCTACATTCCCAATATATAAACTTTTTTAGATTATTAAAAAACGCGGCGTGAAATCGCTTTGCGCTTCCTGATAAGCTAAATAAATCAATTAACAAACAAAGGCGCGGACTATAAATGGGTCCGCGCCTTTGTTTCTATTTTTAAGCCGAACAAAATGGCGCGCTCAAAGCGCTAGCGGAGAAATAACGAAAGCGCGAGTTATAAATAAACCCACGCTTTCGTTTGTTATTTTAAACTGAATTAACCCACGCGTTTAATACATGGACTGCAACACTGGCAACAAAACAATATTGGAATTAGGCATTGTAAACTCGATATACGGGCTTTTTTTATCATAAGACGACGCAGGTACGCCTAATATCGTCTTCCACTCGACAAATTTATACCCGCTCTTGGTAACTATCTCGAACGCGACCTTTGACCCGGCCGGCGCCTTGCCCGGCGCGTTGCTTCTAATACCAAGTCCAGCGGATTGCAGTCCGTGAGCGTTCGAGTAAGCCGTTCTGAGCGCGCCGGGTCCAACCGGCCTAAACACCGCTTTAACCGTCACGCCATCCTGCGGCATCTCAAACTCATACGGGTGAATCAGATTCGCGCCAATATCAACGCCATCCACATACCAGCCTACAAACATATTATCATTATCGGTTATCCATTCAAGCGATACAGTTTCGCCCACAGCCACTTCATAACTAGCCGTCTTTCCAAAATCGACAGCCGCCCCGCCCGCTTCACCGGTTATATTTCCCGTATTCTCCACTTCAAGAACAAGCGCGCCGCCTGGGATCGCCCTAAACGTCGCCCTAAGCGTAACGGAAGCGTCAGGCATAATAAACGTTATTTCGGCGGATGTGGCGTCAATATCGACGCCCTCCGCTTCCCAACTTTCAAACAAATACCCTTCCAACGGCACAGCCTCGAAGCGCGCCGTTTCACCGGCGTATAAATTGTATTGCCTGTCAAAATCGACGTATCCTCGCTCGTCGTCAAAAATCAGCTCTACATCATGATACGTTGACACGAACACAGGTCTCAGCCCAACGTCTTTATCTGGCATCTGGAAGGACGCGGTAGGGTTATTTCTATCGACTATGGTCACATCGTCCGTCTCCCAATGATCGAACCGAAAGCCCCTCTTAGGCGAAGCCGTAATCTCGACCGTGTCGCCGACGGCGTAAGACGTCTTTAGTCCCGTTATGGTCCCTTCGTACTGATTATAGACTAGGTAGACGTCATACTCTCCCGGAGCGCCGAACGGCTTAGCCTTTAACGGACTTTTAGAAACCTCGAACGCCTTTTGGTCCTCAATGGCATTTAAGGGCGTTACTATCTGAACTGGGTTATTTTCCCATCCATACTCAATTTTTTTTTCCAACGCCGTCGTTACGGCGGCGGCGCTATCATTCGCTTTTTCAAAACTGGCCAAGCTCGCGGCGATTGTTACAGCGCTCGCGCCGAACTCAAGGTCCGGCACAAACACCGCCACAACCGACACGCTGTGGTTTGGCATCACAACGGTATACGTGTCGCTCTCGGGCGTCGTAGCCCCGTCGCTGCGCTGCCATCTGTCAAACTGATACCCAGACTTGGCGACAGCCTTGAGCGTAACGGAGTCGCCCTCCGCGCGTTGCATTGAATACGGCATATCTTCAATATAACCGCGCGCGGATATATTCGGCGCCGTCACAAGCGAGTACCTCTTCGCGGAAGATAGCTCAAACACAGCTCTTACCGTCAAATCATACGCCGGCATGTCGAACGCTAGAATCTCGTTCAGCGAAACAACCTCGCCATCACTTCTTTCCCACAACTTAAACCTATATCCGGTTGACGGATACGCTCCAAGCGTCACTCGCTCCCCTTCTTCAATGAGACCGTAGGCGCCCGTTACGCTGCCCGAACCGTCAGACACTATCGTAAGCGTATGCTCCGTCTGAGAAACCGCCGCAAACAACGCCTTTACGGTTAAATTCTTCGACGGCATCACAATATTCAATGTCGCGGCGCTTGTCACGACGGCGCCGTCGCTTCTTTCCCAACCGACGAATCTGTAAGAAGCGTTGGCGACAGCAGTGACCGTCACCTTTTGCCCGACTTTATAAAACCCTGTCTCCGCGCCTCTTATCACGCCGCCGTTCCCCGCTTGAAGCTTAAGCTCATACTCTTTTATCGCAAGCGGCTCAAATATGGCTATAACCGCAACGCCGCGTTCAGGCATACTGAACGTATATGTCAATTCCTCGCCATCGACCGCGACCGCGTCGCTTCTGTACCATCTTACGAACTTATATCCGGACTTCTCCGTAGCGGTAAGCGTAATTTGATCGCCGGCTTTCGCGTAGGAAGAGCCTGCCGATGACGCGACATCGCCGTAATTCGTATTGTTAGGCGCGGCCGTTAACTTATATTCTTTAGGCCCGGCCGGCTCAAACGCCGCCGTTATCGTCAAGTCGTGAGACGGCATATCAAAGGCATATTCGCTGCCGCTGGCGACGACTACTCCGTCGCTTCTTGACCAGCCGGAGAATACATAACCCTCGCTGGGCACGGCTGTAAGATTCACCGCGCTGTTTTCTTCCACAAGGCTCGAAAGCGGTCCGCCTGTTATGGAACCCGAGTTTTCAGGACTTATGGCCGTAGTCAACAGATAGCTGGCTATCGGCGGAGCGTCCGCCGCGAAGACCGCTGTTACAGTCAAATCGCTGTATCCCATAGTAAACGCGTATGTCGCCGAATCAGGCGTCGTCACGCCGTCGCTTCTTATCCACCCCGTAAAGTGGTATCCGGTAAACGCGACCGCCTGCAGCTCCACTTCATCTCCTATCGCGACATCCCCTGAAGCGCTGGACGTTATCCTGCCCATTACGTTAGAAGGCGAAACCTCCAGCGTAAGCGAGCGGTATGAAATCGGCGAAAAGACCGCCCTGGCGATAACAGTTTCTGAACGGTTCGCCGTAAACTGAACGACCGACTCATAATAGGTTAGCGTGTACTGCGGAGAATAAACAATGTCGAACCTTACAAATTGATACCCTGCGTTGGGGATCGCCTCAACAGTGGCCATATCGCCTTCCGGATAATCCCCGGCGCCCGTCACCGTTCCGCTTCCAACGGGGAACACATCGGTATCCACGCTGTAAAGATCATCAGATCCCATAGCATCGTTGGAAATGTACGCCAGGTATGTCACGTCATTCTCGGGCATCACAAACGTATACTCCGCGTCATTAGACACGATACCGTCCGTAGTAGCCCAGTAATGAAACTCGTGCCCTTCGTTGGCAGTAGCCGTAATCGTAACCGGATCGCCCGCTCTATAAAATCCGCCGCCTGTCACTGATCCGCCTCCGGGGGTTGAGAGATTACTCAGTTCAACGGTTACTTCATAGTATGCCGCTGGTATCTCTTCAAACAGCGCCACGATATCCACGTCGCTCGCGGGCATCGTAAACGTATACGTCTCTTCCTCGGACACTATAACATCGTCTATGCTCCATCCGATGAAATTATAGCCCGACTGCCAACTGCCCGCAGTCAGAGTCACAGAGTCGCCGACCGTGTAAACGCCGTCGCCGCCAATAGTCGGAGCGGCCTCTTCCGGAGACGCGCTTACCGTTACGTTATACGGCAACTTTTCAAATATCGCCGTCATGGTCACGTCTCTTTCCGGCATCCCAAAGGAAGCTATCATGTCAGTAGTATATAGTTCGCCATCTTTTAGCCACATGGAGAACTTGTATCCTGGTTCCGGCCGGGCATCAAGGAAAGTATCCAGGCCGGCCGGCCATTTGCCGCCGCCAATAACCATGCTTCCGCATTCTTCCGGTTCCGTTATCACGTTTATAGTATAATAAGGAACCTCACTAAACTGCGCTATTACAGTCACGTCGCCGGACGGCATGATAAAGGAATATTCGAGGCCGACGTCTTCGTCAATCTCTACGGCGTCATATCTCGACCAGCCCCCGAAATAATGCCCTTCGTTGACGGTCGCCGTAACCGTAACCTCTTCACCCGCTTTATAATATCCTCCGCCTGTCACTGACCCGCCGACGCTATTGTTATTTGGATAAGTACTTTGTTCAACGGTTAAATAGTATGTATCCGCGGCGTTCTCTTCAAACAGCGCCACGACATCCACGTCGCTCGCCGGCATCGTAAACTCGTATACTCGTTCATTAGACACTATATCGCCGTCTATGCTCCAGCCGACGAAATGATAGCCCGGCTGCCAAGCGTCGACGAGCAGAGTCACGTCATCATTGACCGCGTAAACGCCATCGCCGTAAATAACCGCGGCGGCCTCTTCCGGCGACGCGCTTACCGTTACGGCATATGACAGCTTTTCAAATACCGCCGTCACGGTCACGTCTTCTTCCGGCATAGCGAACTCAAGCGTAGAATCGGTATATGTTTCGCCGTCTTTTTGCCACATAGAGAACCTGTATCCTGGCCCCGGAACGGCCGTAAGCGTAACTTCCGCGCCGGCTTCCAACGCGTCGGCATCGGGGCTTATCAGCACGTCTCCGGCCACGCTTCCCGCCGGTATCTTTATCACATTCAAGGCGTACTGAGGAGTAGGCGGCGCGGAATCAAAGGTCGCCGTTACAGTGACGTCTTCCGACGGCATCACGAACGAGAGCGTAGACCCCTTGAACGAGGAGCCGTTCATGCTCCATTCCGACAGCACATATCCTTCAGCTGGGTTCGCCGTGAGAACGACCGAAGCGTTGGCTTCGTACAGTCCCTCTCCGTCAACGGTTCCCTCGCCTATCGTTTCAACCGTCACGCTGTATTTGGGGATTTCCTCAAACACGGCGACTACAGTCACGTCGTTTGAGGGCATAACAAAGTTATACGTCTCTTTGGTGGAGCGGGTGTCTCCGTCAACCGTCCATCCCACCAGCCTGTAATTTTCAGCGGGCGACGCGACAAGCGTCACAACGGCGTTTTCCTCGTACTCGCCGCCGTCAGAAACGTCTCCGCCCTCGGCGGGCGCCGCTTCAACGGTAAGCGTATATTTACTCGGAGGCAAAAGCTCGAACACCGCCGTCAACGTCAGGTCGTTCGCCGGCATATTGAACGAATATTCCGCGTTCATCGACGTCGCGCCATCGTTTTGCCACATTACGAAACGATAGCCTTCGTTTGGTTCCGCCGTGACCGTAACGAGACCGTTCTCTAAATACTCGCCTTCGCCCGTGACCGTTCCCCCGAATTCGGGCAGCGCGGTTATGGAAAGCTCGTACGTATCCGGCGGCGCAGGCTCAAACTCCGCGACAACGGTTACAAGACGGGCAGGCATTGTGAACGATAGTATATCTTGCGTGTAGTAGGATCCAGCATCCACTACCCAGCGGAGGAATCTGACCCCTTCCCGCACATCGCTGTATTCCAGCGTTACCGTCTCTCCGACTTCATAATCGCCTGATCCTGAAATCGTAGCGTACTCCGACGGGTAGACATACACTTGGTACGAATCCGGTATCGCTTGGAACGTAGCGGTATAGCTTACGGAAGACGCGGGCATGTTAAACGTATGCGTCGCGTCGCTGGACTGCACGACGCCATTGGCCTTCCAGTTTACAAACCTGTAGCCTTCCATGGGTATCGCGATAAGCGTCACGGAGTCTCCCGGCGCGTAGACGCCTCTGCCCATGACATAGCCCATAGCGGAAGCTTCCTCAAGACTGCCCGTGGAACCGTTTACGGTTATTTCCAAGTTATATTTGCCATTCGGTATATCTTCAAACTGCGCGCCAAGGTTGATGTCCGCCTTCGGCATTACGAACGAATACACGGGGTTTTCCCTCTGCCAGTCCGGAACGACCGTACCGTCCGCGCGCGAGAACCAGCTATGAAACCGGCTCCCGGCTCTCGGCGAAGCGGTGAAAGTCACTTGTTCGCCCGGCTTATAATGCCCGGTATAGCCCGTATAGTGATGCCCGCCGTCTCCGGACGCGTAATCCATAACGAGCGAACCCGACGCGTCGGAGACCTCTCCGTCGATAGCCAGTATATTCACCGAATTTATGAATATCGCCTTAACGACAATTTCACGAGCGGGCATTATGAACGATATCGTATCGCCTGAAATCACGGCGCCGGCTACATCCGTCTCCCATCGCGAGAACGTCTGAAGCGAATCGGACGCGACAGCGATTACGACTTGTTCGCCAGGTTTGACAGCGCGCGTCACGCCGGAATTCGGCGGCGCGGCGTTTATCGAGTCCAAAACGCTTTCAGAACCTAAGTCCGCCTGACTAAAAAGCCCGGCGCCGGTTTTATGCAGCGTAAGGTCATAAGCGGTTTCAACCGCCAAAGCGAACACAGCCGTCACGCTTACGTTGGCCGCCGGCATAGTGAATTCATAGGCGGAGTCTTCGGACACCGCCACGCCGTTTCTTTCCCAGCGCTCAAAACGGCGGCCTTCGCCAGCCGCGGCTTCTAGCCTGACTGCGACGCCTTCCTCATATTTCCCGGCGCCCGTTGCGGAGCCGTAACCCGGAGGCGTGACATTGACCGTCACATTATATTGATCAGCGGCCATTTCTTCGAAAACAGCCGTGATATGCACATCGCGGGCCGGCATAACGAACGAGTAAATCTCGTTCGCGGAAACGGGAAACCCGTTTATCACCCAGGACACAAACTTGTGTCCGGAAGCCGCGGCCGCCGATAACGTAACCGTTTCATTTTCTTGATAAGCCCCGGCGCCGGTTACGGAACCGGTTCCTGACGGCGACACGGTCGTAATAACATTATAATCGTCCGGCGGAATAAGCTCGAAAACAGCTCTGTAATGCAGTTCTTTCGCCGGCATTATGAATGTATAAGTCTCATTCTCAGCGCCCGCTATCGGATTAGCCCCGTCGTACCACCCGACAAAGCGGTAGCCCTCCGACGGGAAAGCGGTAAGCGTAACCGTCTCACCGGCCTTATGCGCCCACGCGCCCGTTACGGAACCCGCGCTGTCGTCCGGCCGCACGACCATGTCCAGGCTATAGCCGCTCGCTCCCTCGAAATTCGCCGTCACCGTTATTTGCGGCGCGTCAGGCGTTTCAAATATATAATCCGCGTCAGCGGACATTACTTCGCCGTTAGGGCGATTAGAATCTTTAATCGTATAGTTCGCAAAAGCATACCCGTTCTCAGGGGCGGCTGACAGAGAAATCTCTTCTCCTTTATCGGCCGCGATATAAACCGGGCTTTTTCCTACTTCAAACGAAGCTCCGTCACTTGTAAACGCAAGGAAGGAACCCGACCCTTCGGACAACAGTTCTATGCGGTTTTTATAAACCACGGTGACTTCAGCGGTTTTAGCCGGCATGACAAACGAAATTTCATTTAACGAAACCGCGAAGTCGTCTACGTTGCTGTCGAAATCTTTAATTACATACCCGTCACCCGTAACGCCAATGACCCTTACTTGGCTTCCCGGCGCGACCTCAAAATTGTCAAAATCGTAATCTTCCGAGCTGTATGGGACGCCATCCACTAATATCCGTTCGACGAACCCGCCGCCAATCTCTTTAACGCTAAGCGGGTACTTATCCGCCACGCCTTCCTCAAAAATGGCGGTCAGCAGCTGATTTGGCTCGCCTGAAACGACGTAATTATCGGTCCTTTGACCGTCATGACCCCAGGCTAATCCGTAAGTCCATCTCACAAATTTATATCCTTCGTATTCAAACGCTTTAAGCGTTATCACCTGCCCTTGTTTAAAGGGGCGCGCAAGCGATACGTCCGTCGTGACATAACCGGCGCCCAATATGTTCACGAACGCCGAAACGGCGACTTCCCCCGCTTCAAGCGGTTCAAACGCGACTATCGGGTTGACGTTCGCCGAAGGCATTATAAACGATATTTGGTTCGGAGAAACGACCGATATCGGCGCTCCGCCTGTACCCATCACATCAGCTAAATAATAACCCGCCCCCGGTTGCGCGGTTATAAACACTTCCGTGCCAGCGTATAGCTTCTCATCGGGCGGATACACGGAAACCCAGCCAGAACCTATCGTAGACGGATTCACGGAAAAGCCGGCTTCGTCTCTCTCAAAAACCGCGGTTACGTGCAGGTCGTAATCCGGCATAGTGAAAGCGTAGACCAAATCCGTCGAAGCTTCCTCGCCATCGTCGCGCGTCCATTCCACAAAGTGATAGTTAGAAGATTTCAAGGCTGTCAGTTTTACAAGATCCCCTGTGTAGGCGGCGCCGAGTATATGCGACGAACTTACTACGCCGCCGCCTGTCGGCGCCACTGAGGTAGTTACCATGTGCAGCGACTGCCCGCCGGAGAACAAAGCCGTCACCGTAACGTCGCCTTCCGGCATTACGAACTCCAACGCGGGATTATACACGTCGTCAGGATCGGCGCCGAGGACGTCCCATTCCTCAAACGTATAGCCTCTCGACGCTTCCGCGTAGAGATACACCGTTTCGCCGACCTGCACATATTCGTCATAGCCGCCTATTACGGAACCGCCATCGGACCTCTCTACAATAAGCCGGTAACTGTTATCGGCGACGAAATCCACATTGAAATAATACCCGTCCGCGTCCGCGTAGTTGTTCAAAAGCGACGCGTTGCCAACGCTGTCGAACGCGTAAAACTCCGCGACGTACTCGCCGCTTTTATAATCGGTTAAATAACCGAAGTCGTCCAGCGACATGACTGAACGCCACAAGCCTTCGTCTTCTTTTTCAAGGTAAATCGTTTTATAAGTGATGACATGGTCGACTTGAGGGAACCATATGCGCGCGACGACATTTTCCGCGTCGTCTATGCGCTGGTTTACGGAGATCACGACCTCCTTGCCCCTGGCCCCGTTAACTACGCCTATGGAGTAAGGAACTTCGCTTTCGCCCACGGCTATAGGCGAGTACCTGTTGTAAATCTCTCCCGCAAGATCGTCAAGCCTGTACGCTTCCGCCATACTGGCGTTTCTTCTTACATAATCGTAAGATATGTATCCTGTGCCGTTCCCGTAGTAGCCCCAATCCGGGCCGTAAGAGTTTATATATTTAAAGGCTTGAAGCCGATCGTCATAACCTACCAAAACGACGGCGTGAGCGCTGCATGAGTAAGCCGGATAGGAACCGGGTTCATTATATATGGGGCTTTCAGCCAACTTCGCGTTTTGCAGCGACACTGTGGGGCCATAGATGAAAAACCCGTAAATAACGCCGTTTACATCGCGCCGCGAAAGATCCGTCTTAATCTTTTGAATCAGCTCTTCTTGCGATGAAAAATTGTACATCGCGTAGCCCTTGGACTTATATTGAGCCGCGACAGCGAGCTGTTCCACATTAGGTTGGAGCGATGAGCTGTCGGGAACATACGGCATCACGCTAAATGGAACGATGCCTTTTGTCTTAAGAACTTCAGCGACTTCCGGTATAGTTGACCCGGCGCTTATCTTGCCCTTGCTTAAAATGTTGTAGGTGAACGCGGGGCTGAATGGAGTGACTACGTTTCCGGGGTTAATCAGGTTCTCCTCCGAAGAGCGCAGAGAATACCCCAAGGCCCATGAGGCGCAGCTCGCCTGAGGACCTTGGTCACCCGGCGACGGATATGTAACGGAGTAGTCGACCATCATTTGCAGGTCGTCAGCCGCTGTGGGAGCGCCAAAGGCTATGCGCGCGCGCGCGCCGTATTTGTCGCTCGCGACCGTCGGCACAGCGTCCCGTTCTTCCGCGGTCAGCGGTCTAAAACCGCCCGCGTAAACTTCGTCCGCGGACTCAACCTCGTTCACCCCAGCGAAAGCGGTTACGCTTAATTGCGGAAACGCTAACGCCACCGCTAAAATTAAGCTTAACGCTCTTAAGGGCATTTTTTTCATCTTTATTCCTCCTTAAATAATTTCTTCATAACTGCCGCGCAGTTTATTCAGCGTATCGAACCGCCTATTTCATTTCATATCTTCGCGTCAGGATAATTCGAAGCGCTTTTTCGCTGAAGAGCTTGCGCAAAAGCCCCTCGCCCACAGCGTCAAAGATCATCGCATCCCTTCCTTTCGTATATTTTGTTTAACGACATAAAATAACGATTAGATGTAAGATATCAAGCGGCTCCGTCGTTTAGAGCTTATTTTAAGCCAGTAAAGATCATAACGTCTTATTCGGCGGTTCTACTCGCTTAATTAAACGCCATATACATTTATATTACACTATATCGATTTGAAAGTAAATGTAAAAAAAAGGCCTTCCAAAAGAGGAAAATATAGCGTTTTACGCAAGAAATCGGCATCTGAGCAAGCGCGCCGGCCAAAAGCGCTAAGCTTGGGAATTTTTTCTTTAGCCCACGGCGCGTCGGGCCATGCCACGTTGACGTCACTCTCTTTAATATAATCTATTGTCCCTTAGCCAACGGACGGTTTACCCGTTTGAAGGCCTGAAAACAGCGATATACGCCGCAATTAGGAATATATTCCCACTAGGCTATAAAAATTCGCTCATATATGCCCCCCAAAATATGACTTCATTGTGTATATTATAGCATACGCCGCGGCGTTTTAAAAGAATTTTATGTCAATTAGCGAATAAACGGCATTCCCGCTCTAATGCGACGCTATATACGATTATATCGCTTTATTCGACATTTATATGGCCATTTTTTGACGTTTTCTCCAAATATAAAATATGAAACAGAGAACTAGCATGTGACATTTCTTGAATCTTCTTCGGGAAAATTGCCCGCGTACTCCGATTACTTCGCGGCGAAAGCCGTTTTATACGCGCTAACGCGCCCAATTTTTTTACGCCTGACTCTAAATCGTTTTCTCCGCGCGGCGTAATAACGAAAAAAATAACGCCGGCGACTTCTGAAAAACGGAAGCTGACCGGCGCTATTTCCATACGACCGCACATGCTTACAGCGCGCATAAGGCGGCGGAATTTATTATGTTCCAAGGCTTATTGAAATGAGGCTGGAAAAATTGATCTATAAACGCTAACTCCTCTATCGTCACTTTTTTATACACGGCTATAGACAGGGTATTGGCTAACTGGGTGTAATCAGCGTCAGCGCGCACCTGAGCGCCGAGCAAAACCCCTGTGTCGCCGTCATAGACAAGCTTTAACGTCACTTCGGTATTGGACGGCATGAACTCCGGACGATAATTATCTTTTATAATGACCGACTTCACGTTTTTAAAGACCTTTTTCGCTTCCGCTTCCGTAAGTCCCGTGGCCGCCAAATGCTCGTCATATATCTTAATGCCGCTTGTGCCTTGCGCTCCAACCGCCTTGATCTTCGGTTCCTCAAGGTTATAAGCGGCTATGGCGCCTTCGCGTATGGCGTTCGTCGCCAAAGGTATATAGCGCGTTTCGTCGGAGGGGTTAAAATATACGGTGGCGCAGTCGCCCGCCGCGAAAACGTCAGCCTCGCTCGCTCGCATATATTGATCCACCTTTATAGCGCCTTTTAACGTATCGAGCCGGCCTTCAAACAGCTTAGCGCTTGGCGTAAACCCTATGCTCAGCACCACAAGATCCGCGAGATACTCATTTTTATCCGTTATGACCTTAGCCACTTTGCCGTTTTCGCCGACCAGCTCCACAACTTTTTCTCCCAGCGCCAGATTCACGCCTTTTTCCAAAAGCGCCTTTTCCGCGCCTTCGGTAAATTCCGGGTCGAAATATTTAGCGACCACACGCGGCTCAATGTCCACAAGCGTCACGTTTTTACCGTTTTCGCGAAACGCCTCCGCCAGTTCGACGCCTATATAGCCCGCTCCGACGACAACGACGTTTTTCGCGCCGTTCGTTTTGGATATAAGCGCTTGCGCGTGCTCGAAATTTTTGGAAAACATTACGTTTTCCAGGTCAATGCCCTTAAAGGAGGGAACAATGGGCCACGAACCTGTCGTTATAATGAGTTTGTCATAATAATCCTCAAATTCCTCCGCCGTCTCCAGGTTTTTAACGCTGAGCCTCTTGGCGTCGAAATCCACCGACAGAACTTCATGCCGCATTTTCGCGTTTACCCCAAGAGACTCAAGCTTTTTCGGCGAGCTGTAAAAAAGCCCGTTTACGTCTTCCACTATTTTTTCGATATATAGAGCTATGCCGCATGATAAAAACGATATGTTGTCGTTTCTCTCATAGACGGTTATTTCCGCGTTCGGGTATAGCTTAACGGCGTTTACGACCGCTGACGTACCCGCGTGGGTGCATCCTATCACTACAATTTTCATAACAAAACATCTCCATTCATAATTACTATTACATGATATAAAGTATATTATAACATTCTTTATTGACTTTGCATAGTATGGATATGTAGAAGAATATCCTCTTTCATAATCTATTTTGTCTTGATTGACGAAAAATATTTATCCTCCCGCCGGTTGAAGCGTGAAAAGCGAACGTAAGCGCGAAACTTCCATATACATAACGCTTATGTTAGGAGGGAAACCGGCATGATATGGATTGTCATATGTCTCGCTCTATGCTTTACCTTCATTATAAGCGCCACCGGCATGACTCCCGGCGGCTTTGAGCCTGTCGCGGCGGCTGTCATGGCCCCCGTGATGGCGTTCGCTTATTTCGGGGCGCGACCGGAAGTCGCCGTCGCGTGCGTGGCGGCCTGCGCCGTGACGCTTACCGCGCGAACCGTAGCCCAGAACGCTCTCGAATCCAACGGTAAAAAAAGATGACTATCCAAACAAGTCATAAAAACCTTGGGACTCCGCCCCAAACCCCGCCGGGGTCTTCGACCCCGGACCCCGCGCCGCGCGTTCGCGCGGCTTCAATGAAGCGATTGAATAGTCATATAAAAAAAGTCAGACGCTTACGGAAAGCTAAGCGTCTGACTTTTTTTATGGGCTCTCAGGGACTCGAACCCGGGACCGTCCGGTTATGAGCCGGATGCTCTAACCAACTGAGCTAAGAGCCCTTGCATGAACGCCGGCTAAGCGCTCATTGATGACCCGTAGGGGACTCGAACCCCTGTTACAGCCGTGAAAGGGCCGTGTCTTAACCACTTGACCAACGGGCCGCGGAGCCGGTTATGACGCGAGCTTCCCGCGCGTCATCAATTACCGAACGCTATTATAATCGAATTCAATTCGCAAGTCAATAGCCATTATTATTATAATCTGAACTCAGTCTAAATCATAATCGCGCTCCGGGCGGGCTCTTCGGCCAAGCGCGTCTATCTTTTCAATATCCGTTCATATCCGCCCTTTTCAGGCGTACGATTCGCCTTACGATCTTCCAACAAAACAAGCGGCTAAGCCGCTTAAAAAAGCTATGAATATTATTGCGCAACCGTCACAAGAACGCTGGAAAAGCATAATATATTACGTATTAGAAGCTGTTTGGCCGCGTGTAAACGCCGCCGCGCAAGCGTCTTCACAAAAACGCTTCCAGGCAAGCCTCGTCAGGCAAGCCCCGCCAGGCAAGCCTCATCAGGCAAGCCCCATCGCGCGAGCGACGCCGCGTAAGCGCGGTCAATCTTCGCAAACCGGCCGTAATTGTTTTGAAACGGAAGTGATCTATCGTGCTCAAAAACAAATTTCTGATAATCGGCGGAGATATGCGCAATCTTCTGCTGGCCGAACAACTGGTCAAAGACGATATGCAAACGGATATATACGGATTTTCAAAAAAAGGCGGCGAAACTACGAGCGATTTACGCGACGCGGTAAAAGCCGCCGAAGTTATAATCGGGCCCATCCCATGTTGCAGTTCGCACAATACCCTCAACGCTCCGTTCCACGACACGCCCATACGCATTGACGATCTGTTCGGTCTTATGAATGATGAGCAAATATTTATCGCCGGCAGAATATACCCCGAGGTTTTAGAAATAGCCGGTCAAAAAGGCATAAGAGCGTTTGACCTGCTTGCCAGAGAGGACATGGCCGTTTTAAACGCCATACCCACGGCGGAAGGCGCCATACAAATCGCCCTTGAACAAATGCAGACGACGCTGCATGAGTCAAACGTTATGGTCTTGGGGTTTGGTCGCGTCGGCAAAATATTGGCCAAAATGCTACACGGAATAGGCGCGAAAACGTCCGTCGTCACCAGAAGTCTCGGAGACGCGGCGTCGGTAAGGAGTTACGGCTACAACTCGCTTTGTTACGATCAGCTTTCCCAGACGCTGCCGGAAATGGATCTTATTATAAACACCGTTCCGCACGTTGTGCTTGACAAGCATAACTTGAAATTCACCAAAGACGGCTGTTTTATAATCGACCTTGCGTCCAAGCCGTTCGGCGTGGATTATGACGCGAGCAAAAAAGAGGGGATAAAAGTCGTATGGGCGCCGTCGCTGCCCGGCAAAACCGCGCCTGTGACCGCGGCGGCGTATATTAAGCGAACCGTCTATAACATCTTAAATGAAGCGGCGGTGAAGTTATGAAACTCTTAAACAAAAAAATCGGGTTCGCCATGACAGGCTCTTTTTGCACATTGTCGGAAATCATGGACGAGATTAAGAAATTGGTCGCGGAAGGAGCCGCGGTAACGCCGATCATGTCCGAAAACGCTGTGGCGACGGACACAAGGTTTGGCTCGGCGTCGCATTGGCTTCAGACGGCGTCCTGTATAACCGGCAACGACGTCATAACGGCCATGCCGGACGCGGAGCCTATAGGGCCGCGCAAAAGCTTCGACGCGCTGGTCGTCGCGCCTTGCACCGGCAACACGATAGCAAAATTAGCCAACGGCATAACGGACACGGTCGTCACAATGGCCGTAAAAGCCCATCTACGCAATGACAGACCGGTCATTTTAAGCGTTTCCTCAAACGACGCGCTCGGAGCGAACGCCAAAAACATCGGCTTACTGTTAAACGCGAAAAATATCTTCTTTGTCCCGTTTTTTCAAGACGACCCCTTTGTAAAAAGTAAGTCGCTGCTGTCAAAGAACTCGCTTATAGCCTCGACAGTCGAACACGCGCTCGAAGGACGGCAGATTCAGCCGGTCTTAGCGGTTTAAAAATCTTGGGGGACTCCGTTCCCCCTCCTCCCCTCCTTCCGCCGGAAACGCCGCCTAGCTCCATCTTCGGAAAACCTCAAAAGACTTCATCCCCCATCCTTAAAAAAAGTTTCATTTTCCAGATCTTTTGCGGGAAACGCCGTCTTGTTAGCGTTTCACATGAATAATTTATCGCGAAAGGAGCATTATATTTAAAATATAGGGGATGATAATAATGGATATACCTCCGATTCAAACGTCTCCCGGCATATTAAAAGTTGAAAAAAACTACTCAGAGCGCGAAGAAAACGAAAAACGGCGAAAAAAACAGGCTGATGAAAACGCGCGAAAGAACTTGGATCCTGCGAAATCGGCCTCGGAAGGCGCGAATTCCTTCGATACAAGCGTATAAAGTCCGCTCGGCGCCGTTTTATTATTATGACTATCCAATCGTTTCATGAAGCCGCGCGAATGCGCGGCGCGGGGTCCGGGGTCGAAGACCCCGGCGGGGTTTGGGGCGGAGTCCCAAGGTCTTTATGACCTGTCTAGATAGTCATTATTTATTATAAAGCGTTCCTGTCAATTATCATCATAAAGAGGGGATTCTATGAGCGTTTTTAATGTTTTTCTCTTGGCGTCCATCGTTACGGGCATCGCCCTTATGGCTTTTTCGCTGTTCATGTATATGACGGATTATAAAAGGCAGCGCGCTTTCAGCGCCGAAAACGCTATAAAATCTATGGAATTATCGGTAAAGCGGATAAATGCGGCCATCGAGTCCTTCGGAGCGGCCAGCCGCGTCGTTTTTAAACAACTGGAAGAAACGAATACAAACATGGAAAAACTGCGTTCATTCACAGCCGTCGAGCCAGAGAGACAAAGCGCGCCGAAAAATCAGCGCGTTCATGAAAACCGGCGCGATTCTGAAAGCCTGTACGCGCCGCCAATCGCGGACATTTACGAATATGCCGGCGAAACGGAACGCGCTCGCGCTAAAGATGTGTTTTCGCTTAATGACAAAGGTGTGTCGGCTCAAGACATAGCGCGAAAACTAGGCATAGGTCAGGGCGAAGTGCGTCTTATGCTCGACATGGGCAAGTGAGTTTTAAAGGAAGTCTGGTGAGCTTATGAAAAATTACGTTTTCGGTTTCGGAGCGGGCATGTTGCTGTTAGGATTCGCCGTCTATTTCATACCGTTTACATTCTCCGACAGACCGGCGCTTATGGATATGATAAGCGCTCCAAACCGGTCAAAGACTGTTTTTAGCGATGAAGACGCGGCGCCTTCTCACGGCGGGTATAGCGGCGAATTGACGCTTTCTCCGGCTAAACCGGCTGAAAAAATCGCTGAAGCCATCGCAAAACAAAAAAATCGCGGCGCGTCAGCGCCGGAATACGTTATGATTAACATACCCGAAGGCGCCGCGGCGAGCAAGATAGCCGACATTTTGTCGGACGGAGGCGTAGTAAGCGACAGCGCGGCGTTTATAGAATATATATCCGAAAAAAACGCGGAAGGACGGTTGCGCTGCGGCGCGTTCAGCTTGCCGAAAGGCTGCGCTTTCGACAAAATTTACAGCGTTATGGCGATTCAATGAATCGTCTCCGAGCCAATCTCTTTCGCTAAATATCCGGCGAATAAATCTTGGCTTACGTACATATAACGTAACTAAACAAGATTTCAGCGTCTTTTCGTCTTGTTTTTCAACATACTTTGTCAGCGCCCACACGCGTATATTCTTTGCAATGCGCGGCTTTCGCGTTTGACAAAAAATGAGCGCAAAAATCCACCGAAAGAAAGAGCTTGAACAGGTTCCCACAAAAACCCCGCGAAAACTTCAATTTACCGCGTAAAAATCCGGCGAACATCGCTCTCCGCTTTAATTCTCCATTAAAGCCTCATGAAATTTAAACTCCAGCGGAATATTCGAATCCATTCCCGTCGCCATTGAGCGATTGCCTATAACGTCAAGCGTTTCATTTTTCGAAACGTTTCCCCTGAAATAATCATAAGTCTTTTCCATCATAACGACGGCCTCGTCCACGGCGTCATCAAACATGTCAGTAAACGCGCGATTAAAAGAAGTCTTGTTTTCCCACGGATAAAACCACTCGCCGTTTTTCAGGTTCAGATAGTCATATCCGTCGCTTTCACCATGTATAAGGCTTGTAACGACATGCTCCTTGACTGTGATATTCTCAATAAACTCCATAACGCTCCTTTTGCGACCGCCTTTTGACTGCAAAATGAAGTTTATGAAACGCATGCTTCTGAACGCGTTATAAACTTGTTTTTTTGACAGTTTAAATCCATACGCGTCCATTAACACGCCGCTGATTAACTCCGACACGCACATGGCTTCGGCGTAACGCGCGTTGACGAATTCCCATATCTTTTTGTCGGACGGCTTTTCAGAGCTTACGATATCAAGCATTAAAACGTCTATGTTCGTCTCGAAATTTCTATGGTTAACGCTGTGCGCGATTTTGCGCTTTCCGTCGCCGTCGGTTTTGAAACCGCTTTTATAATAGATATAAGGGTGAGTATGCGAATCGAGCGCGTAATGCGTGATATAACCGCATAAATACGCTATAGACGACGATTTCGCGCGGGCGCTGTCGATTTTGTCTATCGCCGTAATAATCGAATTGAAGAAATCGCTTATTTTCGTTTTATGCATCGTCGCGCCCATCTGGTAAATGGATTTTCTAAAGACGCTGGGCAAATAATAGAAAAATACATCCGGGCCTTGAGCGCCTATGTTATAAATCCGGCGACGGGAAAGCAACAGATTCTTCAACTGTTCATCATTAATTTTTTGTCCGCAAGCCTGCGCGCAAATATAATGGGTAATTAGACCTGGCATTTTATATCCTTCTTTCCGTAATATTTCACCAATATTTTAGGTATAACCCATTTTTGAGAAAAAATTCAAGAAAGCGCCTGAACGAACCTCTCTTATTGTAAAATTAGCTTGGTTTGGTATAATCAAGTTACCTCAATAATAAAATTAAATAAATACCGACAAAACTTTGCGAGGAGCGCTCATATGGATGAAAACAAAAAATCCTTTTTAAAAGGGGCGGCCGTCAGTCTGGCGATAATCGTCATCGGCGCTTTTATTTTCAACGGTTATAAGGTCGCGTGGCGCAAGCGGACGAACGCCGCTCCCGAACCGCGCCAAAAGATTAATGAAATAGTATCCGTACTTGATAAATTTTACGTTGACGACATAGACCAGTCAAAATTGATTGAAACAATGTATAGCGGGCTTGTATACGGGGTGGGCGACCCTTATACGACGTATATGAACAAAGAGGAGTTTGAGCTGTTCAAAGAGCAGACCAGCGGCAAATACGCCGGAATCGGCGTCGTCGTAATGGCGGACGCCGAAAGAAACCGCATAAGAGTCGTCTCTCCGTTCGAAGGTTCGCCCGGCGCCCAGGCGGGCATACTGCCCGGCGACGAAATAATTAAGGTCAACGGATTTGACGTGTTCGCCGATCAATACGAAGAGGTCGTCTCTATGCTGCGCGGCGAGCCCGGCACGTCGGTTAACTTAACGCTTTACCGAAATTCCGAAATGAAGACGGTTGACGTGAACGTATTGCGCCGCAACATAGACGTACCCACAGTATCTCATAAAATGATGGAAGACGACATAGGCTATTTGCGCATAAACGGCTTCGAGCGTACGACATACGCCCAGTTTGTAGAAGCGTATTCCGATCTTCAAACGCATGGCATGAAAGGGCTTGTAATAGACGTGCGCAATAACCCCGGCGGGCTTTTGGACATTGTGACCAAAATAGCGGACGCGCTCGTTCCAAAAGGCTACATCGTATATACCGAAGACAAAGCCGGCAAAAAGGAATACAGCTTTTCCGACTCGCGCCGCATAAATATGCCGCTCGCCATACTGGTGAACGAAAACAGCGCAAGCGCGTCGGAAGTTTTGTCCGGCGCCGTGCAGGACATGAAAGTGGGCGTTCTCGTCGGCACAAAAACATTCGGCAAAGGACTTGTTCAAAACCTGTTCGAACTGTCTGACGGTAGCGCCGTCAAAGTCACCGTCGCGAAATATTACACGCCAAACGGCATTTGCATAAACGGCGAGGGACTAATTCCGGATCACTACGTGGATATGGACAAAAATAAGTCGTTCGATTTGATTAACCTGGCGCCGGAGGACGATGAACAGTTGCAGGCCGCGCTGGATATAGTCTTTGAGCAGATGGCGGCCGCCGAAGAAACGACCGAGGCGACCCGGAAAGACGCCGATTAGACGCGGACACTTGAGCGTCCCGCGAAATCGCGTTTAATTAAAAGCCTGTCCATGATCTCCATTTTCCGTCACGCTTTGTCAGCGCTCTTCGCGCTTCCGCGTTTGGCGAAAAATCATCACAAAAAAAATCCGCTTAAAGCGAGATCTTAAACAGGCTCTAAGAGCGGCCGCCGAGCTATGACTCGCGGCCGCTCGCTTGTTCGTTCTCCTGAATTTCTTCAGACGAACTAATATTTGTGGATAATGAAGCGCCAGTGTGATATAATGCTTGCAAACAATGGAGAAGGCGGCGCGGCTTACGAACAAGCGTAAAACCGTATATAAACGGATCCAAGCTGAAATTACTGAAAAAAAATCCCGTTTTATAGCGACTGTCGCCCCAGTCGCGTCGGAGGACGAAGCCCGCGAGTTTTTACGCGCTATGAAAAAAACGTACTGGGATGCGCGCCATAATGTTTTCGCGTACAGAATCGGCTTTGAGAACGAAACGCGCCGGTTCAGCGACGACGGCGAGCCGAGTGGCTCGGCGGGCGGGCCTGTTTTGGACGTCATAACGGGTGAAAATTTAACTGACATAGCCATAAACGTGACGAGGTATTTCGGAGGCGTATTGTTAGGCGTAGGCGGGCTTGTCCGCGCTTATGGCGCGGCGGCGAAAAAAGCGCTCACGACGGCTGAAATAGTGGAAAAAATTAAATATGACGCGTCCATCGTAACGGTAAGCTATCCGCTCGCGGCGAAAGTCAGGCGCGAAGCGGAAAAAAACGGATACGTCATTAAAAACGCCGAATACGCCGATGACGTCAGGTTTGAGTTCTTATCGCCGGCCGGCGACGGACATTTCGCTTCGTTTATGGCCGACCTGACCGGCGGCGGCGCGGTAATCGAGCCGACCGGCGGCGCCTTCGGCTTTTGGCGCGGCGGCGAGTTGATTATTACAGATTGACTGGAGAGATATAATATGAAGCTTGCGCTTGTCATTATGGCGGCGGGCATGGGCCGCAGATTCGGGGGATTGAAGCAAGTCGAAGGCGTAGGCCCCCGCGGCGAGCTTATTATGGACTATTCCGTCTACGACGCTATTCGAGCCGGGTTTGACAAAGTGACGTTCGTAATAAGAAAAGAGCACGAAAATATATTTGACGAAAAGATAAATAACGGAATAAAAAGGCATATAGAGACGGAATATGCGTTTCAAGACGCGGACGGCCCTTCGTCCGGCTTTTCGCAGCCGCCTGGACGTGAAAAGCCTTGGGGAACGGCGCACGCTGTTTTATGTTGCGAAAACGCTGTAAAAACGCCGTTCGCCGTAATAAACGCCGACGACTTCTACGGAGCGTCGTCATTCGCGATTCTAGCTGATGAATTGAAAAAAAACGGAAGATTTCAAGGCGACGCGAAACGGTTTTGCATGTTGGGCTTTGAACCGGAAAAAACCGTATCGGCGTTTGGCCATGTGGCGCGAGGCGTTTGCGATATTGACGAAAACGGGTATTTGAAGAAAATCGTGGAGCGCCCGATGGTAAAGAGATTTGACAATGGCGTAAAATACAGCGACGATGGCGAAACGTGGCGTCACCTGCCAAAAGACGTGGTCGTTTCCATGAATATGTGGGGGTTTGGCCCGCGGATTTTTCCAGAGCTTCGCGGCATGTTTGACAGCTTCTTGGCTAAAATGAAAAATCCCGCGGTTGACGAGTTCTTTTTGCCGAGCGCCGTAAGCGAAATGATGGACAACGGCAGGGCTGTCGTTAAAGTTTTGCGAAGCCTAGAGCGATGGTGGGGCGTAACTTATAAAGAGGACGCGCCGGCGGTAAAAAACGCGATAAAAGAACTTGTCGCAAATGGGATATATCCCGAGCGACTCTGGAAAACAGTATAAAAAACCTCATAGGAATTTTTTAAAAAACCGTCGCGAATGTCGTTATTACCTTCGCTTTTTAACGGCGGAATTGGGATATGGAATCCCCTAATATCTTCCAAAAACTTCGTGAAGCTAGGTTTGTCAAGGAAGTCTTAACTTGGGGAACAACCCGCGAAAAAAATCCCTAGGCTCTTCCCAAAACTTCGCGAAGCGAGGTTTTGGAGGAAGGGATTCAAAAGGGACAACGTCTCTTTTGCGAGGGGTTTGGGAGACGGCGCCCCTCAAGGTCTTCCCAAAACTTCGCGAAGCGAGGTTTTGGAGGAAGAGATTCAAAAGGGACAACGTCCCTTTTGCGAGGGGTTTGG
>JAISER010000083.1 GCA_031263985.1 Clostridiales bacterium
CGTTATGTCGGTCAGCGCGACGACCGCCAGCTCTCTTTCGTTAATCATCCGGTCAGTGTCCTTTCCAGCGGAAACCTCGGTCTTACGTAGCCAGCTTCCGGTCGCGTCTTTCAGGCTCAGGCGGTCTTCTCGCGTAAAGCGGGCGCGGTTCTCCGGGAATTCTAGCTTAAAGAGTCCGCTAATCGTTTCGATTCGTCGTCAAGGGTGTGGCTGGACGCCATGAACTCGCCGTCCACATTAAAGAAAAGATCGCCCGCCAGTCCCGGTCTGTCAGGGACCGGATCGTCCCAAGTAACGTCCACGTATCCATATTTTCCATCGATTTTAACTAGATTCCACTTGTGTCTTTCAGGCGTATAGCCTTCCTGCCACGCGACGCCCGACATGACGTGAGCCTCCAGCCCGCTCATGGAAAACAACAGCCACGCCGCTTCAGAATATCCGCCGCACATAGCTAGGCCGTTAACGAGCGCGCCATATGGCATGTGAACGTCGTCAAACATATTTATATAGAAATATTGCGGGTTAAATCTGTTCGTATAAAAACGATACGTAAAGAAGTATTCTCCGGCCGTATCTACGGAGCTTACGTCATATACGCAGTTTAGGATTATATAGTCGTGTATCGCTTTGGCTTTTTGCAATTCGGACATTTCAGGCCGTATGATTTGAGCCAATACGCTTTCGGCCGTTTTGATAACGGCGACTTCCTTAACCTCCGCCAGCGACGAAACGCGGTACCGCATTTCGGGCGCGGCGTAGGCGGCTTCCGCCGCGCAGTGTATATACATCGGCCCGCCATCGAACGCTGTCGTTTTCGCTGTTTTTAGGTCTATGACGTTTGTGTGCATGTAGCGCTGATAATCAAAAAATTCGCTTTGCGCGTTTGGTTTATACACGCTGTAATACAGTTTGCCGTCGTCCGTAAAATACAGGTTCGACGCGTTGTTCGAAACCAATATTTTAAGCGATGGGCTGTTTAAAGGCTCGAGAGAACCGCCGTTAACCCGGTAAACGGCGTTGGAGTCAAGCGGTTCGCCGGCGTACGCGTAAACCCCGCGCGCGCACGAATATATAAAGCCTATGCGTTCGGCTATTTTGATAACATTTTGCGGCGTCGCCATGTAAAGATCCGTGGGCGTTTCACTTTTTCGCTCCTCGTTTTTATTCAAAACGAGCATATAGACATTGTCGCCGCTGACTATAAAATCCGTGACGTCGCTTATAGGGCATATCGTCCGCGCGGCGCCGGATTCTAATAGCGGCGTTTGTTTCAGCGCGCTTTGGGTGGTAAAATAAAGCGTTTTATCCGTCACAAACAAATCCAGCGCGTTTTCCGTCCCCTGTATCGCGGTCTTTTCCGAGCCGTCAGTCTTCATGCGCGTTATAGGCGACATATAGTTCGTAAAATATATATATCCGCTATCGACTATAAAAGCGCTGGCGCCCCTTATCTTTTCAAGAGCTAAAAAGGCGCCTGTAGCGGCGTCTATCCTTATCAGGTCGCCGTGTACGCCGTTTTCCGACAAAATCGTATATATATACCCGTCTTTCGCCGCCAGTCCGTAAGCTTTAACGATTTTTTCAGCGCCGTCGGAACTAAGTGAGTACAAGAAGCTTTCGCCGTTTTCGACCGCTATAAAATAAGCTTTTCCGCCCATGACGGCGAAGTCGGAGCCTCTGGCGAAATTCCCGCTCTCCGCGACATTCGCGGCGGTCCTCTTTGTCAAAATATTATACGACAGCGTAAGCCCTTGCTCACGAGTAAGCGAAACGTCCGGAGCGAACTCGCTGACGGATACGCCGCTCATAAAACCGTTTTCAACGCACAGCGCCACCGCGCGTTCCGCCCATTTGGAAACGCGCGAAGCGTCGTTAAAGTTAAGCGAATTATTCGTATAAGCGTACGGGACGCCCGCGAATTTGACGAAGTTCATCAAAATAACCGCCGCCTGTTCCCTCGTAAGCGGCGAGTAAGGCGCAAAGCGCGTCGACGATACGCCGCTTATAAACCCGGCGGCGTAAGCTTTTTTAATCTTGTCGGCGTACGGGCCATCTACGTCTTCAAATGGCGCCGACGCCGTGAGTTCTCCGCCATACGCGCGTTCAAAGGCGTTCACCATAACGCATGCGAATTCAGCGCGCGTCATGGTGTCTTGATATCCGCCGGGAAACGAATTTTCGGTCAGCGCGTTTTCTTCCATAAACTTCACCGAATCAACCGCCCAATCCGACGGCTGAGCCGAAACGGCGTTCACTGTAAAAAAACTCGTTATAAGCGATAGTAATATTAAATTACGTATCTTCGTTAAACCGCTCTGATAACGCAATGGTACGCTCACTTCCTTAAAAAACTAAGTTTTGACCATTTTCCCCTCGTCGAACAGTATCTTCTTTTGACCGTCTTCCTCCGTGTAATAAAAAAACGCTCCCTGTTCAATTACGCAAGCGTATAAGACGCCATCGCGCGAAACGATGACCTTTACGGCGAGGATATTCCGCGCGTCATGACTTACGTATTCGCAGTCGTAAAACCAGTCGTCCATTTTTTCGCCGTCCAGGGTAAATTCCTCTCCGTCATTTGTAACGCATGTCACCAAAAAGGAGTCTTTTGAAGAGCCGTCAGGGCTAAGCGCGGACCGCGCGTCGATTCCGAGCGTTTCAAACGACGGCTTAGACTCCGGAGTAATAAGTCTGTCTATTATAGCCAGTTTCTTCTCGCTGTCGCGGAACCCTTTTATTTTTTCATATTGTTCGGCCGCTTCTTCATACAGCTCCTCCTCAAAGTAAAGCTCCGCCTCTTCATACGTTATCTCGCTCTCACATTCCAGCCTCAATTTCGCGCTGTCTCTGAAATCGCCAAGCTTGTCAAAAAAAGCGTGAGCCGACGTGAAATCTTTAATGACCATAAAATCGCGAGCCGAAGCGTAGTCAAACTCATTTTGGCTTCGCTCAAACATCTCTTCGCTGTCTTTGTAGCTTGACAATGACTGAAAAGCGTTCGCCGCCTCTCTGTATTGTTCGCTGTTCAACAGCGCGGCGGCCTCTTCATAACGCCGCTCTTTGTCGCCGCACGCCGTCATCGCCGCGCAAACCGCGGCGACCGTCAATAGCCTCGCTCTAAATTTATATCCGGACATATATATATTCTCCATAAACGCTTTTATGTTTTTATGCTGGTTTTTATACTGAACTCAGTTTGAAACATAACCGAATCGGTGATGATTCGCGACAAAGCCCGGCGTAAAAAAGACCGTTCGGGCGGTTATGGTTTAAACTGAGTCCAGCGTAAGAATCGGCCGCTGGCGTTTGCGCGACATCGGAGCGGATCGCTTCACGCGCGTCTTTTACAAGCGGCCAAGCTGAAACATTACGTTAAATGGCCGCGCGCGGGCCGTTCTCCATAAAACTGATAAAAATCCGTCTTCATGCCGCCGTTATAAATCTTGCGCTTAGCGTCAGCTCTTCTTCCGTAAAGCTTTTCAAAGTACTCGCAATTTGTAAGCGCGTAAAATGACCATGTTTTGTTCGCGCCAAAAATCCCACCCATATCTTTGTACAGTTTTTCGATCTCTTCGCTAAGGCCAAGTCTTTCTCCATACGGCGGATTGCATATGGCGACGCCGTAGTCTTTGGGCAATGTGACGTCTTCAAGCGGTTTTCGCTCAAATCGCGCGCAGTCGTCAACTCCGGCTTTCGAAGCGTTCGCCTTAGCGATCTCAATCACCCGCTCGTCTATGTCAGAACCGTAAATTTCCGGTCTAAAATTCACGTCAATGGCGGCGTAAGCCTCTTTACGCGCGTCCTTCCAAAGCTTAGAGTCAATCTGCGGCCATTCTTCAGCCGAAAATTTTCGCGACAAGCCCGGCGCGATATTTTTCGCTATCATCGCGGCCTCCACGCATATGGTTCCTGACCCGCATACGGGATCAAGCAGAACTCTGTCTTTGCGCCAATAGCTTAGACTGACGAGCGCGGCCGCGAGCGTTTCCTTCAAAGGCGCGTCGCCCGCTACGGCGCGGTAACCGCGTTTATGGAGTCCAGCGCCTGACGTATCAAGTGTTATGGAGGCGACATCGCGCAAAAGGGCGGCGCGAATTTTATATTCCGGCCCTGTTTCATCGAACCATCGGGTTTTATACGTCAGTTTAAGCCGTTCAACGATAGCTTTTTTAATAATCGACTGACAGTCCGAAACGCTGTAAAGCCGCGATTGTACGGAACTGCCCGTCACGGCGATCCTTCCGTCTTTCGTTATCCATTGCTCCCACGGCAAAGCCTTTACGCCCTCAAACAGATCGTCAAACGACAGCGCTGTGAATTCTCCTAAAACGAGCAAAACGCGTTCGGCGCAGCGAAACCGTAAGTTAGCCTTCGGCAAGGCTTCGAGACCGGCGTCGAAACATACGCGTCCGTCCGACACCTTCAAATCTTTAAAACCCATATTCGCCGCTTCCCGTTTTACGACGGATTCCAAACCGAACGCGGATGTGGCCATATACCTTAGCGTCTGCATAAAAACCTCTTTTAATAGTTTTTTCGTCCGCTGAAGCGCCGTTTCAGTCATTTTCAGACAGCGAATTGACGGCTGTACAAATCAGCGTAATAATTCCCGGCCGCGAGCAAGTCCTTATGGGTTCCCCGCTCGATTACGGCGCCGTCGTTCATCACAAGTATGACGTCGGCGTTTTTTATAGTGGACAGTCTATGCGCTATTACAAAGCTTGTGCGGCCTTTCATCAAAGTCTCCATAGCTTCTTGCACGAGAGCTTCCGTAAGGGTATCGACAGCGCTCGTGGCCTCGTCCAGTATCATAATCGAAGGCTTGGCGAGCATAGCGCGCGCTATAGTAAGAAGCTGCTTTTGCCCTTTTGATATGTTGGACGCCTCTTCGTCTATTATCGTATCGTAACCGTCGGGCAGCGCGCGTATGAAATGGTCGGCGCGTGAGGCCGCGGCCACGGACATCACATCATCTTCAGACGCGTTTTCGGCGCCGTACATTATGTTTTCGAATACGGTCCCGTTAAAAAGCCACGCGTCTTGCAGCGCCATGCCGACTTCGCGCCGCAAATTTTCTTTGCCCATCGTCGTTATATCTATGCCGTCTATAAGTATCTGACCGGCGTCAATTTCATAAAAACGCATCAGCAGGTTGACTATGGTCGTTTTGCCCGCTCCCGTAGGTCCGACTATGGCGACAAGTTTTCCGCTTTCGACGTCTATGTTCAAATTTTCTATAAGCGGCGTTTCGGGTTTGTAACGGAAAGAGACGTTTTTAAACTCGACGGAGCCCTTAAGGCGTTTTACGCCGATTGGATTTTGGATTTCGGAGATTTCCTCCGGCTCATCCAGAATCTCAAAGATGCGTTCAGCCGCGGCTACGGCCGACTGTATCGCGGTCGTCACAGCCGCGGCGTTTAGCATAGGCTGAACGAAATTGCGCGTATACTGCATAAAGGCCTGCACGTCGCCTATCGGCAGAATTCTTTGGGCGACGAGCGCGCCGCCGACCACGCATATCATAACGAACCCGATGTTGCCGACGAAACCGAGCGTCGGGAATATCACGCCGGAAACGAATTGCGCCCGCCATCCGACGTTAAAAAGGCGATCGTTTATCTCTTTAAATTTTACTATGGAATCGTCTTCAAGGTTATAGAGCCGCACAACCGCGTGTCCGGTATACATGTCTTCCACATGACCGTTTAAATCGCCCAAAGCCTTTTGCTGTTCCGTGAAGTAACCCTGCGATCTTCTCATGATGGTTAAGGTCAGAACGCCGAATATGGGCAGCGTCAGCATGGCCAGCAGCGTCAGCCGGACGCTTATGGTAAACATTATTATTATGACGCCTATCAAAGTCACTAAAGATGTTATGATCTGGGAAAGGCTTTGCTGTAAAGCGGATGATATGGCCTCCACGTCGGTCGTTACGCGGCTTAGCACCTCTCCTCGCGTGCGGTTGTCAAAATATCTCAGCGGCAGCCGGTCGAGCTTTCGCTTAATGTCTTCACGCAGTTGAAATATGAATTTTTGCGACGTTCCGGCCAGGATGTATGACGTAACGAACGCCATTAAGCCGCTCGCCATGTATAGAGCGAAAAGAATAACTATGACGCGCGCCGCCTCAGACATATCCGCCCGCGCGTCTTCGCCGGCGGAGCGGGCTATGACGCTGTCGCTTAATATGGTCGTAACGCGTCCCAGCGTTTTAGGGCCCATTATGGAAAGAACGGTTCCCGCGGCCGCGAAAAAGAATATCAGCGCGAAGGCGGCGCGGTACGGACGCATATATTTAAACAGCCGCTTAAGCGAACCGCCGAAATTCTTAGCTCGTTTTTCATCAGGCGCCTTAACCGTTTCGGGCTGCGCGTCACGCGTTTTTTTTCTCAAGACATTTCCTCCTCGGAGAGCTGCGACGACACGAAACTCCTGTAAACGTCGCATGACGCCAAAAGCTCTTTGTGTCTTCCGACGCCCGCGATCTTCCCTTCATCTAAAACGATTATCTTATCCGCGTCTTTTATAGTCGAAACGCGCTGTGAAACGATTATAACCGTCTTGTCCGCCGTTTCCTTCTTTAAAGCCGCGCGCAGATCCGAATCCGTCTTTACGTCGAGCGCCGAAAAGCAGTCGTCAAACAGGTAAATTTCCGGCTTTCGAATAAAGGCGCGCGCTATCGCGATCCGCTGCTTTTGCCCGCCGGATATGTTCGCGCCGCCTTGCGCCATGTCAGCGTCGAAACCGCCTGGCATAGCTTTTATAAACTCCAGCGCCTGCGCCGCCGCCGCCGCCTGTTCGACTTCCTCGTCGCTGGCGCCTTTTTTCCCGATTCTTATGTTTTCAGCGACAGTGCCGGAGAAAATTACGGGCGTTTGCGTTACGAAACCAATCTTTTCGCGCAGATCGCTCTGGCGCGTTTCGCGCGTGTCAACGCCGCCCACCAGTGCCGAACCTTCCGTCACGTCGTGTAAACGCGGTATAAGGTTTAAAAGCGCGCTTTTGCCAGAGCCTACGCCGCCCACGATAGCCGTGGTCTCACCGGGGTCGGCGGTAAACGATACGTTTTTCAAAACCGGCGTTTCCGCGTTCGGGTAGCCGAAGGTAACGTTTTTAAACTCCACGCCCGCCGCGCCACTGTCAAGGATTTTAGCGTTCGAGGGAGGATCCGATATATTCGGCTCCATTTCGAGCGCCTCCAGCACGCGAACGGCGCTGACCCTGGCGCGCGGTATAATAATGAAAACCATAGCGATCATTATAATTGACGAGAGTATCAGGCCGGCGTACTGTAAAAACGCCATCATCTCGCCAACCTGCATAGTCCCGTCGTTTACCCTGTTTCCGCCGATCCAGATAATGCTCATTATCGCGCCGTTAAGAATCAAAACCAAAAACGGCTGCATAGCTGCCATTATCCTAGCGGACTTAACCGTGACGCGCATGAGGTCGCCGCTCGCTTTAGAGAATTTTTCAGCGTCACGCTCAATTTTGTTAAACGCTCGTATAACCCTCATGCCGGTGAGGCTTTCCCTTACGACCAAATTGAGCCTGTCCGCGTTCTTTTGCATACTATCGAAAAGCGGAGTTATGAACTTAGCCAGCGCCACCATAGCGAGCGCCAGGACAGGCGCCGAAACGTAAAGAACTTTCGACAACCCTATGTCCCGCGTCAAAGCCATCGCAACGCCTCCTATGAACATAAGCGGCGAAAGCAAAACGAACCGGAACAATATGGTCGCGAGCGCCTGAAGCTGCGTTATATCGTTAGTTACTCGCGTTATCAGCGACGATGCTCCTATGCGCCCGAATTCGTCCAGCGAGTATTTTTCGGTTTTCTTGAAGATCGTCTCTCTTAGATCCCTGCATACCGCGGCCGTTGTTTTTGACGAAAAAAAAGCCGACGAAAATGAGCACGCCGCGCCGAAAAGCGCCACGACAAGCATCAGCGCGCCGAACTTATAGATATAGGCGCTGTCGGCTTTTATCATGCCGTCGTCAACTATGCCCGACATGATCGTAGGTATGATTAAATCGGTCATAGACTGTAAAAAAAGAAGCGCGACCGCAAAAAACGCGCCGCGCGAGTGCGGCTTTAAAAATCTCGCCAGTTTCGTCATCCGTTACTCTCCTTTAAAAGCTTGTTCAAAATCTCCGCTTCGCGTCTTTTCGGCTCATTTTCCGCCAAAATCGAGATCTTGAACAGACTCTTAGACTGAGTTCAATATTAAGCCTCCGTCAAGCCGTCAAAATAAAATTGTAATCGCCGGTATCGTAAACATGCTGGCGATCGTCGTCACGAACACGAACCTTGACGCGGTCTTCGCGTCGCCGTTATATCTTGTCGCCAGAACGACCACAAGCGACGCGGTCGGCATTCCGGTCAGCGTAACGAGCGTCCCCAGCGCCGTTTCATCTTTAATAAAAGGCCTGAGCCCATAAAATGTGATTAAGGGCAGAGCTATAAGCCTCACGAAATGCGGAACATACATCTTTCGGTCTGTAAAAACGGATTTAAAGTCGCTTCTCGACAATATTGACCCTGTTATTATCATGGATAAAGGCGTCGTCATATCGCCCAGGCTCTCAAGGGCGCTCGACAACGTCGCCGGCAGCTTTACCGAAAAAACGAACAGCGCGAAGCCTATCGCTGTCGTAATGATAGGCGGGCTTACGGCTATCGCCTTAAAATCTATTTTCGTCTCCGCGCCCGCCATCAGCTTGACGCCGAGCGAGAACACGAGAAAGTTAAACGCGAAGCCGCACATCGCGACGTAAAACATGGCGTCGCCTGACCCGTACAGAGATTTGACGACCGGTATGCCCATATACGCTATATTCGCGAAGATCAGCTCGAAAACCCACACGTTTTTTTCAGAACCCTCGACCTTGAAAAGCCGGCAAAGAATCAGGCCAAGCGCCGCGCCCACAGCTTGAGTCGCCAAGAAAGCGGCTACGATAACCGCGCCGTTTTTTAAAAGCGACGCGTCAAAATCCTTTTGCAGGGACATAATCATAAGAGCGGGCAATGTGGCGTTCAAAAGAAGCCCTGAAAGAGCGGCAGTCCCGGAATCAGTTATGATCCCCTTTTTCCCGCATACGAACCCTACCAGCATGAACGCCGCCAAAATCATTATGCTGTTAAACGCCAAGCTAAACAAGGCATCTCCCCCGAAACAAAACTAATCTACACTATACAACTACGCGCTGTTTTTAGCAACATTTTTATTCGCCGCCGGACAAAATTGCAGATTGCAAGTTTAATTGCCCACCATACATTCCCAGTTACATGTTGTTAGTTTGGAATTTTTTAAGACGCCATCTGGGCGGCTGTTTGGTAAGCTAGTATTTTGCGAGGATAGTTGTTCACCCAATCCTCAATCCGTTGAAGCTCTC
>JAISER010000100.1 GCA_031263985.1 Clostridiales bacterium
ACCTTTTTTGCGCTTCGGATTCCGGAAACGCCGCAATTAAAGGCGTCCGCGGTTTCCTTATTTGCGCTGTACGGATTTTCTCTGTAATACTCAAGCGATTTTTCACTGTCAATATTATATGCTCCGCGATTCAACGGTCTGTTTTACAGCGCTCCGGTTTCCGCTTCAAGTTTCTCCCATGCCCGAAGCGTATTTACCCCAAGTCCATACATCTCGTTTACTTCCGCTTCGCGATGTCCGTTGCGTGCCGCTTCTATAGCGCGTTCTCTCATTTTTACTGGATATGACATTCCTATTATCTTACCATGTTTTTTACTTTTGTAAATAGCTTCAATTATAGCGCATCATCTTTTTTTTCGCGTTATATTAAAGCGTTTAAGAGTTCGGCAAATCACAGATTGATGGCGGCCATAATGATGGCAACCGAAGCGCTCGCCTATTTCTGATTGGTAAGCGCCTGGATTGATTTTTAGAGCCTGTTTAAGCTCTCGCTTTAAGCGGATTTTTGTGATGATCTTTCGCCAAACGCGGAAATCAGCTAAAAGTGGAGCTTAAACAAGGCTCTCAAGCGGCCGGCCCGCAGGTCGCGATTAAGCGGAAGTATAATGCAGGAAAATATCCAGTAAATCGACTAGGTCAACGAAGCCGTCTCGGTTTATATCCGCTTTGTCAGGATTATATCCGAATTGATCGGGCGTATCCCAATCGCTGTCCGCGGAACTCGCCTTATAATGACGCAGAGTTATATTCAAGTCCCGCTGATCCACCTTTGCGTCACGGTTAATATCCCATATTGCGAAACGTATCGCCGTCTCAGCCAAAGCCGGATCCAACTCCGCGTTTTTGAGGGATTCACTGTCGCGGACGCCTACTGTCACTTTGTTAAGAGTGAACTTCGCCGACGCCTCCGAATTCGTCTGACGCTCGATAGTGAACAGTTCTAGCGGCGTTTCGGACGTCAGCCCATTTCTATCAAGATAGATGAGCGTTATTTCACCCTTCCATAAGCCGTCGCCTAAATCCGTCCATTTAATTACTTCGCCGTTAGAGGCGTCAACCGGCAGCGCGGTGAAACCGTTTTTCGCCTCCACCGCGTTAGCGTCCGGAGCAAGCCCGGCCGTACCTAACGTAAATGTGACGGCGACGCTAAGCGCCTGGCTAAAATTACCGAGCGTAACGGAAAACCTCGCTGGATCGCCGATCGAGACCCTGTCAGTCCCGGATGCGCCCGCGATCGGACTCGCAGTCGCCGAATCATACACTGCGAGAGCGGTGACGCTTGTCAATATTTGCAGCCGTTCACGGGAAATCTCGCCTTTATAGTCTTCTTCCTCGTATACCCAGTCGGCGGAGGGCTGAGCGCCGCTGTTAGTCAAGTCGTACGGCGAGAACAAAACCTTGAATTGATCTCCCGTCCATATGTAACGATCGCCGACTCTGTGATAATTGTATTCCAAATCGTCAGCTTTCGCCAGGTCGAAATTCACATATCTAAGCGGATGTCTCCAACTGAGTGAAAATGTCGGTATGCCTATATCCAAGCTATATGTATCGGACGCGACTGTTCTGCCCGCGAAACTAGTCTGGTCAGAACCGGTTCTGCGCGTAACTATCGTCTCTTTTTCCCACCAGTCTCCCCATTCGCCTTTAGAGTTGGAATAGTCCCAATACCTGTCGGCGTTTTTCAGGAAAGTGTCCGTGGCGTAGTTCGATTGCGGCTGAGCCGATGAACCATATGGACTCATCAGGGAAATTCTAGTCAGATTTTTCTGACTTGTACCCAACATATCCAAGTTATAGTACGCTACGGCCGCTTTTTTGAAGTTTTCCACGCCATAATAATCATATATAACGGCGTCTCTAAAGTACGCGGAACCTAGCTTGCCGTTTTCCTCCCCGCTCCATAAAGCGAAAACGATGTTCGTATCGGTAGGCGTATTAACTAACGCCTTGGCTATGCTCAAAACAGCCGATACGCCTGATAAATTATCGTTCGCCCCCGCTGAACCGAAGACATTGTCATAGTGCGCGCCTACGATCACAAGTTTGTCCGTCGGCTTGGCCGCGGGCTTAAACGCAAGCGCGTTTTGCGAATTTATGTTCCTGCTATTGCGTACGGTCACCGCCACGCTATTGACGACCCCGTCAGCGTCTGTTATTGACCGCAAGATTTTCTGACTGTCGAAATATGAAGTGAGAACTACCGGGATATTAATATCCGCGCCGGCATCTCTCAGCGCGGCGAAACGAGACTCGCTCGAAGTCGCGCCATATGCCGTTATCGTATATTTATTGTAGAAATACACGACCGCTTTCGCGCCCTTCGCTTCCAACGCGCGGACATCATCGCCGTAAGACGGACCGTTCCTTGTGGTCAGGACTATTTTGTCTTTAATTTCTTCGGCGGGCGCCGCGGCGGCTTCAGCGACTGCGGCGAAATATACCGTTTCCCCGATAACCTCCGGCTGATTGTAACCCTTATATTTGCTGGCGTCGTTCCATTGCGGCGCTTCCGCGGGATACCGGCGGCCCGCTATGTCGATAGTTCCGCTTATAAAATTTTGCACGCCCGAAACGCCCTTAACGGTTTGGAGATAACCGTCGTCTGTGGCGATGTCCCAAGGTTCCAGGCCAATTTCCTTGAACAAAGAAGCGAAGTACAGCGCTCTTTCCCGCTCGGTTGGCCCGCCCGTATAAGCCGCCCCGATTTCCTCAGAAGCGTAATGTATAACGTCATTTAGTTGGAAATCAATATCCAGCGCGTTTATAATATCGATCTCAGTCTGTGACAGCGGGTCCTCCGCCGCCGGGCTGGCATACGTCACGCCGGTTCCTCCGATAACTAGCGAAAACGCCGTTGTCAAACCGACAAGGCGCAGCGATAATTTTTTATTAAACATAATTTTTACTCCTATTCTATCGGAAATTTTCAAAATTTCAATTTAACGGTACGAAGCTTTTGTTGAAAGCCTCGCAAAGAATTCGCGAGAAGCTTCGACATCGTTTTATCGCCATTATCATCACGCCAACGCCCTCCCGCGCAAATTATAAGCCTTATTGAACGAACGCGCTCATGTATTGGACCAAGCGTCGCCCTCATATAACGCATATATGTAATATATGGTATTAATTTACATATATGTTATATAACATATATGTTTACGTGTCAAGTAAATTTAAAATTATTCTACAGCGCATAAAAACGCCGTTTTTATAAATGATGGCTTGTCCTCGTCATTGACGTCTCTGATGACGCTTTTTTTGTCATTATCGCGCTTTTCAAGCCATATCCGCTATCAAAGGTATTAAAAACGTTTCAACCGCCCCCGCGAGAAACGCCGTCGCGAGCCCTACCGCAAGAACCTTTCCGTAGGCTTTAAGCCCGCTTCCCGCTCTCTCGCCGCCGCCCATAACGTAATTTACGCTCGCTAAAGCCGTCAAAACGCATAGCGGAACGACAAATACGCCTTGCGGCAGACATAGAACCGCGCCGCTTAACGCGCCCGTTAACCCGAAATCGCGTAAAAGCAAAGCCCATGTGAACCCATAAGCCGCTCCGCGCGTCATAACCAACAAAAATACCGCGAACCCTCCGGCCGGCGCAAACGCTAAAAGCCACATGAGGACTACTAATTTGGCGTATTTAAACACGCTGTCCCTCAGCATGTCCGCCGTGGAGTCATAACTCGGCTCAAAATCGCCCAAATATGACGTAAGAGAGCCGGAAATCCTTTCGAGTCCGTCCTCTTCCATAGTGTTCGCGGCCACCGCTCCTATGGCTATCCCCGCTAAAAAACAACCGATTATAATGACCAACGCCGCCTGTTTTTTACTGATGAAAAATCTCTTCCGACGTGAACCGCCGCCATATCTCATTGAACAATCCGCTCCTTTCGCGCAATGCCGCCGTTTGCTCCACTATAAAATTTATTCGATTAAAACCCGTTTTATAATAGCCGCGACGAAAAAAACCCCTCAGCGGGGTTTTTCATAAACGCGCGTTATTCCAGTTTTATATCTAACGTTAAACTTTAAATCGTTCCTCCCATTCCTTTTCCTTAAACCCTACCAGCGTAAACCCGTCGCCGACGACCAACGGCCTTTTCACGAGCATTCCGTCCTTTGATAACTCTTGAATCTGTTCATCGTCGCTCATATTCGTTAATTTTTCTTTTAAATTCAGAGATTTATAAAGCGTTCCGCTGGCGTTGAAAAACTTACGAGCCGGAAGACCGCTCGCTTTGATCCAACTCTTTAATTCGTCATATGACGGATTATCCAGCTTAATGTCGCGGAAATCATACGAAACGCCGCGTTCATCAAGCCAGTCACGCGCCTTCCGGCATGTAGAACACCTAGGATAGCATACAAATAACATAGCTTTTCACTCCGTTTTTTAAAAATTATAGCGCTTTTTATTTTTTTGTAAACTAATATAATGCATGGATGCCGCCAATACTATTTATTGAACATATCTTTTATATATTATTGTAGAAGATTTTTTATTAACGGAGGCTGACATGGACGATAAAATCGGAGTTATGAACGTTTACACAGATTTGGCCATTGACTCGCGCGAAATGGCCAGTAAGGAAGACATTGAAATAGAAGGCGTTCGACTCGATGTCGAAGGCGATGAAAACATCCGCGTAACGATAGTTGACATACAAAACGAAAACGGCAAGCGTCT
Source organism: Clostridiales bacterium (assembly GCA_031263985.1). Classification (GTDB taxonomy): domain Bacteria; phylum Bacillota; class Clostridia; order Lachnospirales; family JAISER01; genus JAISER01. Next base: position 4,691 of record JAISER010000100.1, read on the forward strand.
CATGAAAAGACCCATAGGAAAATATATAACTATTGAATCCGAGTCGATGAAAATAAACGACGTGGACACGCATGAAGATATAATAAAAATAATGGCCCAAAAGATAGGCGAACTTACTGAGCTTAAGCCGACGAGCGCGGTTCTTGTCGTGGGGCTTGGCAATTGGAGCGTTACGCCGGACTCGCTTGGTCCTAAAGTCATATCAAAAATTCTAGTAACGCGTCACTTGTCGGATACCGGCGCGCTCCCCGACGCTCTTGAAGGCTCGCTAAGATCGGTATGCGCGATATCTCCCGGCGTTATGGGGCAAACGGGCATAGAAACTCTGGAGATAGTAAAGGGCATCGTCGATAAAGTAAAGCCTGACCTTGTCGTGGCGGTTGACGCGCTTGCCGCGAGACAGACGAACAGGATAAACTCCACTATACAGATGTCAAACACCGGCGTATCGCCCGGAGCGGGAATGTGTAACAAACGGCTTCAGATAAATGAGGAAACGCTGGGAACGCCCGTTGTCGCCGTGGGCGTTCCGACAGTGGTTGACGCGGCGACGCTCGTGAACGACACGCTCGACAGAATGCTTGATGAAATAATCAGCCAGACGACCGTAGGCTCAGAATTTTATGACATGCTTAAACACCTTGAATCCGAGGACAAATATAGAATCATAGAGCAAATATTGAACCCCTACGCGGGGAATATGTTCGTCACGCCAAAAGAAGTGGACGCGACTATAGACAGATTATCCGGAATAATAGCCAACGCGCTGAATATAGCCTTGCATCCGGGCATAAGCTTGTCGGACATTAACAGATATATCGGCTGACGCGGCGGTTTTTCGCTTCGTTTCTTAAGCTTGGAAAAGCCCGCCAAGCTCCTAGAAGGATTAAAAAGGCTTTTTCTTGGGACATGAAAGCGCCGGACGCCGTCTTTTAAAAAATTTTGAAGTTATTTCGCGCTAGGTTGCGCGTAATTCATTTCGGGTAAGCGATGGAATCATAGTTTTTGGCGAGCGAGCCGCGGCCGCGCCGAGCGAAAACGGTTTGAAGCGGAGGCTTAAACGCCGTCTATCCTTGTAAAATCAGGGGGTTTTTCTCAGAAGGACTATAAATCGTCATTTGATTTTTCGACATTTATATGATATCATATCTGCATATTTCAAAATTCGCGCATACGTGTAACGCCAAGCGTAAAAATAAAAAGGGGGATTTTTATGCGAAATATAGCTAAGACGCTCCTATCGCTTACTTTAGCTATAACGCTAGTCTTGCCTTCCATTGTCGTAACCGACGCCGCCTCAAAGGATATTGACATCGTTTTCGTCATAGACTCCACGCCAGCCATGTCTAAGTTCAAAAACCTATTTTATTCCGAGTTCCAGGATTTTTCGGCGAATTTGGAAGCTTATGGCATAAAACCAAGGTTCGGCGTAGTGGAATTTCACGATGTTACGCGTGACACATGGTTGTCTACAAAGCCGCATATAGGTTCATACGGGTCATTTTGGCATAAAACCTCGGAACAAGTCATAAAAACGCTTAAATCGCTGCCGATTTACGGCGGGGGAAGCGGCAAGAATACGCCTATAGACGCGCTCGGATATCTTACGAACGACAACGCTAACGGATACAAATGGAACAGAACCGCTGAGAAATTCGCGGTCTTGATGACAAACTCAGATTATAAAACGAATAATCGGCACGGATACAGAGACTTGACGTCCATATCTCTGGCTCTGAAATCGGACAACCTAACGACCTCCGTAATAACGAACGAAAGTTTATATGATACATATCAAAAGATCACAAGCATGACCAAAGGGTTATCGCTTGACATAAACGGAGACTTTAAAGAAACGCTCCAGCGGTTGTCCGACCATATAATAGAAAAAGCCGGCGTGAAAAAGACCGGAAAGAAAGCCATATACGTTTTGCCCGGATACCTCGGCTCGCAGCTTTACACGTCAAACGGCGGCGCCATATGGGGCGACATGAACATGTTCGTTATAGATATACTAAATTACGCGGCCACGCTTAGGTCAAAGGTTCGAAACGATTCGAACGGCGAAAACATGGAAGCGCGCGTCAATATGGGCATGGACAGGTATGGGTATGACGACGTTTACAAAAACATGGTCGAATACCTCGAAAAAAATTTTTCGAATAAATACGACGTTGTGTTTTTCCCTTATAATTGGCTTGGCGATCTGAACGATTCCGCGAAATCGCTTTATGATCATATCGACAAAATGGGCTATGACAAGGTGGTTTTCGTAACGCATAGCACAGGAGGGCTGCTGGCGTCGGCGTATATAGGTCTTGGCGAGGAAGCCAGAAACAAGGTTGAAAAAGCCGCGCTTGTCGCGCCGCCGCTGTTTGGCGCGTATTCTGCGCTGGAACCTTTGGAATTCGGCCAAAATCGCACGGTGCAAGAGGTCATAAATCAATATAGCCTGCCAGGCGTTATACAGCGGCTCGTTTTCTCATACATAAAAAGCGTGACCAAAAACTCGCCCACCACGTATCAACTGCTGCCGAGCGAGGAATATCTGGCCAGCGAGCCTATGATATTCGCGTGGCGCGGCGCGGTGTCGAAACCCATAGTGACGTCCGAAGGCTATTACAACCTGCTTAATTTAAGCGCGAACATTAACCCGAGACTGACTAACGGCGGGGCGCGTTCGCATGAGTCGTTTCGCGAAAGTTCCCTTAACGGCGACGTCACGAAGTTATGGGGCGGTGACGCGGCGGAAAACCTTGAAGGGGTAGACGCTGTTATAATAGGGACAAGCTCCGGGTTTTTAACGCCCACGAACGTATCTTATAAAATCGACCGAAATGGAGCGGTCAAAGTTTCGGACATTAAGATGACGCTTAACGGAGACGGCACGGTAGCGGGCATAAGCGCTTTCGGCGTTTCCCAAAACGGAACCATACCGTTTAAAGATTTCAAGGATTACGGGTTAGACCATTTGCGGTTGGCGCAAGAAAAGCCTTCGCTTGATTTTATAAGGGATTTCATAGAAAACAGAGCCAAAGGCGATGTTTACGAGATCGAAACGGCTCATTCCGATATGAGTGAGCTTATAAAAATCACTTTTTCAGCCAATGATGAGGTTGATATTAAACTTTATGACGATTCGGGCGATATCGCGGCGCACGCCAGCAAAGACGAAGTGAATGGGTTTGACGATGGACAGATGAAATTTACCGCGATTGAATGGAGCGACGAACAATCGGTCGGAACTTTATACGCGCCGGCAAACGGTTATAGGGTTGTGATTGCGTCGGGCGACAAGGAGAACGCGCCGGTAGATTTTGAAGGCGTAGTGTCATCGATGGATGAAAACGGCGACTATGTAAAATCCGTGACGGTAACGGAAAAAGCAACCGGCTCTAACGGCGCGCTGTTAGACATCGACTTTACGAGAACATCGATAAACAGCGCGAATATAGAGGATTTCGCGCAAGGCGAGACGCAAGTCTTTGAGACGGAATGGGATGTTGAAAGCGTTGTCGAAGCCTATGTAGGCGAGACTATAGACATTCCGCTGACGGGAGTTCTGTCTTTGGACGAGTTAAGCGCGGCTTCGTCTGATGAAGACGTCGTGATCGTCACGGCTGACAAGCGTCTGTATATCTCCGGCGCGGGCGAGGCAGCGATAGCGCTTACGGACGGCAACAAGACGGCGTCGCTTAAAGTTTCCGCTCTCTTGGAAACGCCTGAGATCGAAATAGACGACATATTTATGCAATTGGGCGAAACAGCGCCTGTGAACGCGTGGTTTAACCCGGAATGGGCCATTGACAAAACATTATCATATTCTTATGACGACAGTGTCGCGCGCGTTGACGAAAACGGAGCCGTAACCGCGTTGAAGTCGGGCGAAACAAGCGTTACGGCGTACAACGCTTACGGCGCATCCACGACGTTCAATGTTTTTGTGGAAGGCGCCGAGCCGGTTATAGAAGTGACGCCGAGCGAAAGTCAGCTTACCGTCGGGAAATCCGTCACGCTGACCGCTGATGTGTCCGAGAATGCCGGAGTCATTCGGTGGGGTGTCGAAGACCCCAGCGTAGCGTCTATTTCTCCATCCGGATACAAATGCCTTGTCACCGCCAAGAAAACCGGCGAGACGAAAGTAATCGCGATCTCGCCTGGAACGGGCGTCAGCGCCGAAGCCGTTATAAAAGTCGCTAAAATACCGGTGAAGGGCGTGACGCTTAGCGCGCCGTCCATAGCGTCAATGCGGCGCGGGACGTCCGCCAAGGTAACCGCCAAGATCTCGCCTTCTAACGCCACAAATCGGGATGTAACATGGAAATCTTACGATACGAACGTAGCGACAGTTCAAAATGGCGTCATTACGGCTAAAAGGATAGGCATAACGACGATATCGGCGGTTACTAACGACGGAGGGCATAGAGCCGCATTCGTCATTATAATTTTGTAGCCCTGAAAAGACATTGGGGGAGGGACTTTTTTCGAAGATCCCTTCCCCAAACTTACTCCACGCGAAAAGCTCATGTCCGATTTGCGTTGTCAATGATAAATGGTTTTCTTCCAAGTCAGTTGAAAACCGCTCGTTCAAAATTGATGAACTTTTATAACCCAATATTTCTGATTGTATGCCCATTCTCGATTTCAACTAGTTCGGTAAATAGCCGATAAGCGGCTGACTATCCTAAAAATATAAAATCCCCGCGAAGCCTATTTCAGGGCATTGCGGGGGTTTTGGATTTTGTATGGCGTTCCCTGTATGCGACGGTTTGACGGTCCGAATAGGACCTTGCGAAGTGAAAGCCAGCGCCGACAAAACGCGCCGGAGATTGGCCGCGGGAATGAAACGCATACAGGCTTGTCACGCGACGTCAGGGAAATTTTCATTATCTTATTTTTTGTATAAAATAGATTAATAGACAACCGAGAATAATAATTCGTAAAATTATACTAAATATTGAATACTTGAGCTTTACATTTTTTTCTTCCGGGTTTAATTTCATTAAATATTTTTCCGGTTGCGCCCAAGGATTAAATGCAAATTGATAATTTCCCTTTGTTGTTATAAAGTGTAGCACTTTTACAGGTATTAATAACTGTTTTGTCCTGTAGATTATTAACTTCGCTATATCAGTAAAATTTATTATCCAATCGCCGCATTTAACTTTGTCATCAAATATACAAAAGGATCCCCTTCGAGCTACAAGCCAATTTTGTGAATATCGCGGCTCGGAATCTTCTTGTTTTGTTCCTTTCGTCATACATTTGTATAATAAACTTTTCACAATTTTCCTCCGATATTCATTATCGATATTCTATGATGTTTATGTTTAGCTGTCAATGCTCTGTCTTACCAATATCGCGTAACTTCCGTATAAGCGCGCCTTTTTCATTTGTGCCTGAATACCTTGAAATGTTGCCCGCTCTGCGTGGAACGATTCTTTATATCCAAAACGCGAACACGACTTAAGTCGGACTTTGTTGTTGGTCTGGGCATAGTTTATACCTCTGAAATTGCAAATCTTGTTCACTCGCCACATTGCCCTGCCCTCACATATCACGGGGTGTCCGGTTTTCTATCCGTTTAAACTTTTGCCTTCAGAAAAGGGGTGTCCGATAATTTCTTTCATGTTGCAATAACTGAATCCCATCATAATAATTGGATCAACTTTTATCGGGTCTGGCTTGCCGTCAGATAAGCAGTTCTCATTAATATACGCTGCAATCATTTCACCGAAAAACATTGTAAATCCTCGGATTCCCTTTTTATCACATACCTTGCATAAAAAATTAAGAGGACACTCTTCAATCATTGGGGCGTTTCCTTCTTCAGAGAAAAAGGAAGTGAATAAGATGGATTTATCAATATTCTTTCCCGAAACCAAGCCGCAATAGTCTGTTTTTTCAAGTAACTCGACTGACGGAATGTTAACGCTAAAATACCCGGTCTGCAAAATCCCCTTTGTAGTATGGTGCGTATCTTTCAATGACACGCATAAGACTGGCGCAAGACACGCGCATCCACCGGCTCCGACTGTTGTGTAATTCGCTTTCCCATCTATGGATGCGCCAACAAGCATTGTTGGAAATGGTCCAACTGGTTGATTGTCTAATTTCACTTTTTTCATGTGAACTCCCCACCCCCTAAATATTTTGGATTAGACCTATAATGGTCGCTTATTGAAGCGACACGCTGACGACGAGGCGGTTCACACGAAGCCCAAAGCGGACGGAAAGGCGGCGCGGTCGCACGGCGGCGAAAGCACACGGCAGTGCCCGAGGGACACTTTGCCACGTAGCGGAAAGTATCAGAGTGGGTTTATACGCTTTACAAAAGCGGGTAAAACGCCCTCCGCCCCTACCGCATTACCGACAAATTATTATAGCGCAATTTCAACGTAAATGCTGAACAAATCGTGAACAATTCTACAAAAATATTCAAGCCCCGAAGCGGTAAGATGTGCACATAGATAAACGTATAAAATTCAAATGGAAAAGGAATAAATTTATGAACGAAAACACAAATCGGGCCGTGCCGAAAACCTTTGACATCATCGACGGCAACACGCTCATGGCGCAGGAATATAGTTAAATGTTGTTGAATAAGTTTGCATTTAAGCCATGCCTAAAATTCTCAATTGGGTTATGTCCCGGGGAATACGGCGGTAGGAGCGCTATTTTATGTTTATTGCTTTCGGCAAGCGAAATAAGCCGTTTCTTTCGATGGAAAGCGGCATTATCCATTACAATGACGGAATTAGAAGGACATTCGCGCAAGAGACAGTTTTCAAACCAAAACTCAAATAACCG
>JAISER010000027.1 GCA_031263985.1 Clostridiales bacterium
AACTATCCTCGCAAAATACTAGCTTACCAAACAGCCGCCCAGATGGCGTCTTAAAAAATTCCAAACCAACAACATGTAACTGGGAATATATGGTGGGCAATTAAACTTGCAATCTGCAGATTTTCAATAAATTTTAAAAGATTGTTTACTATGTAAAGATAACGTGATAGAATATCAATGCCATTATTTTACATGGAGTCGTTCCTGGTTGGTGACAAAACTTTAAATTTGCGCATAAGGCGCGGACTTGGGGCGCTGAAAACAAAACGTAAAAAACAAGGGAGGATTTATGATGACTATCTGCTTTTGGGAACATTTTGGCAAGAAGCTGTCGGCGGCGGCGCTAACGTCGGTTATGGTTTTGTTTTTGACGACGCTGACAGCTTTTGCGTCCGCCAAGGTATATGTGAATCATTACAAGTTGGGCACGACGGATAGAGTCACTTATGATAAGACCGGAGACGAAGTTGAGCGATATGAGGTTGAAGCGCAGGTGGGGAACGTTTTCAATGTTAACTCCGCTCAGGACGCGTTAGCCAGGCCTTTGGGAAGGGCGATGTATACAGGATCTCTAAGCGATATTTGGTTGTATGCTAATACCGTTCCGGAGAACGGCTCGATTACGGTTCAAGCTTACGAAGGTCCGCCGGAGAATAGCCCTAACGTAATAAATCATTATTATCGGGAGGGCAGGATTATACATATAAAGGCGTATGACGCCACAGGCGTGAGTGCTTCGGACATACCGAACCTGGCGGCCGAATTTAGCGTCAACCGCGATTGGGTCGCTTTCGACGGACCAGACGCGAAGTATACGGTTACTGAGGAGGATTACGGGCGTATCGCTCGGAGTGAAGAAAGTTTTCCTGGGATGAAGGATGGCTCTAAGCGATGGGTATTGCTTAAACAATATGCCCCGCCGAATCAGGGGGACGACGGAATAACGGTCTCTTTTAAAGACTTTTCCGAAGCGGACGTTAATATTCATTTGTATTTCTCACTGGCGTCAAGTATTACCGTATATCATTATATAGAAGGTTCTGATGAACCGGTTACATACGCTTCGGGCGCTCTTATCGGCGGCGCGTCGTTCGAAGACGCTTACATAGGTGAGCATGACCCCGCTGAATTCGCTTATCCTGAAGGTATAAACGATAGATGGGAATATATCGGCGCCGACCAAACGCTTGTAACGGTGACAGAAGACAGATCATCATCCGTAAAGCTTTATTATAAAGATAGAGGCGATGAAGTTAAGCCGCGCAAGGCGCCTTCTTATTCGCCTTCGACGCTCCCGGTCGGATGGATTAGGAATCCGGGCTACACGGCGGAGCCGGAAGAGACGGCGGTTTCGGAAGAGATGGTGGTTTCGGAAGAGATGGTGGTTTCGGAATTAACCGGTTCGCCGTTTACGTCGGAGCACGTTCAGTATATTACGGGCTATGGCGATGGTACGGCGCGCCCGGAGGGGTTCGTTACAAGGGCTGAAGCGGCGCAAATCGCTTACGCGCTTATTGATGACCAGGGGAAAACTCTTCGAATCGCTAGCGGGTTCAGCGACATATCCGGCGAAGAGTGGTATGCGAGGCCCATAGGGTACATGGCGTCCAAAGGTTATGTCAAGGGATATCCGGACGGGACGTTTAAGCCTGACGGCATAATGACGAGGGCAGAGTTCGCCGCGTTCGTTTCGCAATTCGACGACCTGGACGACAACGCTGACAGTGTGTTTTTTGACGTGCCGGATGGGTTTTGGGCGGCGAATTATATTGCCTCGGCTTATAAAAAGGGCTGGCTTTCGGGGTATCCTGACGGAGGATTTAAGCCTTTCGGCAACCTCACGAGGGCGGAATGCGCCGTTACGTTTAACCGCGTTTTAAACAGGGCGGTTAGCGCGGACAGCTTTGTAAACATTGACATTGTGAATGGCTTCAAAGATATAAGCGAATCGCATTGGGGGTATTACGCCGTAATGGAAGCGGCATATGAACATACGTTCGTTTATGAAAACGGCGTTGAGTTATGGACGGAACAATTGAGTAAAGGCGTGTAAGCGCCGTAGCTGAAAATCCAAGAAAAAAATAAGCGGTGTTCAACGCCGTTTATTTTTTTATCGAAGAGGAGACCTTCGGCGTAGCCTTGACGACATAGGTTTAAAGGAAAAGAGCGCATTAGATGATGGCGCGAAAACGGTCGATGCTGCGCTAAAGCGCTTTGGCGCCGGAAAACTATCGATTTTGCGTCCCCAAAGCCCGCCAAGTTGGACGAGAAGCGGCGCAGTTTCCAGGAATCTGTAGGTAGCTATATTAGCGGCGTTTTGTTATGGTTTGAGATATAATACAGCGATTTCCGTTCATGGCCGATGTAAATCGGTTCATGGTCTGCATCTGGAGGTTAAATGAATAATAAGTTAAGGACAGGTAAATTAAAGGAAAAGGCATTGTCTTGAATGGATTTTCCGCCAAGAGGCTGTCATTGCCGTCTGTACGCCGCTGGCGGAATCGACGCGTTCGGGTTTTCACTCATCTTGCGCAAAATTGTTACGATCCGCCGCCACAAGCGCGAATTTTTTGCGGCGGCTACGCTGTATTTCGCGAACGCGCCCATACTTCTGTTTGCACTTTCGCATTCATAATCGTTTTTCTCCATTGTGTACCGCAAGGGCAGGACTAAGTCGGAGGTTCAGAAAAACTCAAAACTATAAGGTGGAAAAAAAGCCTCCAAAACCGTTAAAAGTAAATATTTACAAAAAAGATCCATTTGTTTTGTAGGCGGCGCGGCGGAATTGCGATATGATCCTTTTTGGATTAATGCGGTGAAATTTCCGTGGGCCTACTGGAATAAATGAAAATGAAACGTCGGAATTATGAAAGACGTTGCCGGTCACGGTTATAGTGAGATGTTCTTAAAAAAGTAACTCCGATGTCTTAATATCGTCGTTATATACTATAAATAGTATACTTAATTATGGAAAATAATGGAAAAGCGATATAAAAGTTAAAAAAGTGATTTTGGCGGGCGGCATCGTTTGTTGTGATCGGGCGGGTTGCCGGTTGTTAATTTTAGCTTAGCGGGAGTATGCTGGCGTTTTCATAGCGTCGATATATGTCATGAATTGCATATTTTATTACAGAGATTGAAAAGAAGGGCAGAGTGATGCAAATGTTAAAAAGTGATTTTGGCGGGTGATATCGTTTGCTGTGATTGAGTGGATTGCCGGTTGTCCATTTTAGCATAGCGGGAATATTCCGATGTCCTAATATCGTCGTTATATGCCATAAACAGTATACTTTATTACGGAAAAGAATGGCAAAGTGAGGCAAGCGTTTAAGAGGCGATTTTGG
>JAISER010000036.1 GCA_031263985.1 Clostridiales bacterium
GAAAACCCGCGCAACCGACCTATAAACGCTTCGGCGTCAGGCTTTCGGTCAAACTCCAAAAAACGCGAACGCTCCGGTATATCAACCAGCCGATGCGCGTCGGACGACTGTACATATGGGTATTTTTTACCAAACAGCCGATTATTGTCAGCGAAAAATTTTTCAGGATCCGCGCGCAATGAAAACTCCACTAAGCCAACGCCTAAATCGTCAGGGAAAATTCCAAGGTTCGATATAACGCTGTTCGACGCGCGGTCTATATGCGCCGGATAGCATATCCCGCCAATATCTTCGACCAGCCCGACAAGCTCATATGCTCCTATATCCGTAGGCGCCAAAAGCAGGTCTCCATATTCGCCCAAAATATCGTCGGCGGCATTAAAAAGAAGCTGTCGTCCAAATATCTCCGGGCGATTTTTTATCTCAGCCATTCTTGACTTCACTGTCGCGCAAAAATCCTCACAAACGGTTGTCTTTGAAAAAAGACAAATCATATGTACCTCTTCGCTCGTTTCGACTTCCATCCCAGGAATGACGACAAGCTCGGCTTTAGCGGCGACCGCCGCGACCGCCGCGACGTTATGCGCCGCGTTGTGGTCCGTTATAGCGATGACATCCAGCTCGCACAGCGAAGCCATGTTTACTATATTGTTCGGGGTCATATCGTCGTCTCCGCATGGCGACAGCGCGGTATGAATGTGCAAGTCATAGTATATTCTCAAGGTATTCCTCCCGCTCGCGTCCGTTACGCTCTTAGAGCCTGTTTGATATCTCCATTTTGCGTCTTTTCGGCTCATTTTCCGCCATACTTTGCCAGCGTTCTTTGCGCATATTCTTTGAATACGCGACGTTCGCGCTTTTACATTCGGCAAAAAATGATCACAAAAATCCGCTAAAAGCGAGATATTGAACAAGCCCTTATATCAGTCAGCGCGTGATGATCCCGGCCAATAGCTTACAAATTTCGTAAATTGGCAAACGGCTTGTCAAAATCGGTATTCCAGCTTCCGCCGCTTTACGCAGCGCCTCTTCGTTCACGACGGCGTTTTCCGCGACGACTACGCACGCGACGCCCGCCAGAGAGGCCACAGCGGATATGTTTACGTGCCCCTGTATGGTGATCCAACAATCGCCCTCTTTGGCTTTTCCCATCACCCAACTCAAAAGGTCGCCGGCATACGCGCCCGTAATTTCGTTCTTCATACCTATGTCGCCGGTAAGCGTCCTAAACGCGTCAAGCGCCGCGATATCCGCGACTGTCATATAAATTTCCCCGTTTCCATCGTCAAAAGCTTAATACTGAACTTAGTCTAAACCATAACAGCCCGATCCGCGTTTTGCCTAACGCGAAAAATCCTCGCCTTGTTTGTCTATGCTTCAAACTGAGTTCAGCATAAGTTTCACCGCATTCCCAGCAAAATTCCCAAAAAATTAAAAAACCGCCGGCAAGCGGCCTAAACGCGGCGATGTCCATAACTGTGACGCTCAATTCAGCCGCGGTTAATATAAATCCCCTCGCTCCATCAATACCGAGGAGTTTTTCTACCAACAAAACCGGTGAACGCAAATAATCTTTTTCAGTGGTTTTCGCTCAAACGAAAAATAAGTTTCGTTCAAACGAAAAACGCCGAAAAAAATCATTATTTTAATAGACCGTTCAGCCTTTTACAAAGCCTCACTAAAACGCTTCCTGCGGACGGGCGGCTCAAAGAAACGCCGCCTCATTTTTGAAATCCAAATCGACTATATGTTCACTTGAATTTCAACAGTCGTTCCGACGCCGATTTCGCTGGTTATTTTAAGAACATCCGCGCATCGCTTAATGTTCGGCAGCCCCATACCGGCGCCAAACCCCATGTCGCGCACCTCTTCAGAAGCGGTTGAGTAACCTTCGATCATGGCCTTTTCAATATCAGGTATACCTACGCCGTTGTCTTTAAGCGTAACTAATATGCTGTCCGGTGAAATGTCAACGTCAATGGAACCGCCGTCAGCGTGTATGACCATGTTTATTTCCGCCTCATACATGGCGACCGCCGTCTTACGTATAACTTCCGGACATATGCCAAGTCGTTTAAGCTCATTTTTCAGGTCGCTGGCCGCCGCGCCCGCCCACACCAAGTCGTCGCCCGCCACTTCATAGTGCAATTTCATCATCCTCGCCTTTTCATAGACAAACGTTAGAGTCTGCCCAGCCCTTTCTGATAAAGTATGCCGCACGAAAAGTACATGGAATATTTCGTAGACATAAGCAATATGGATTTTTCCTCAGCCAAACTTTTCATCTCCCGGGTAGGCTCCTTTCCTCTTACGAACAATATGGCTTTTATTTCCATCATCTCCGCCGTCCTAATGACTTGCAGATTAACCAGACCGGTCAAAAGCACGACGCGTTCTTTTGAGAAAGCCAGCACATCGCTCATAAGATCCGCCCCACACGCTGAAATAATCTCCTCTTCGGCCAGTTCGTCGCATACGTAAACGGTAGCTTCGACATATCGTATTATATCTTTAAGCTTCATATAAATCTTTCCTTCTCCGCTGAAATTACGTTCTTTCATACGCGCCAGTCATTATATCAAAATTTTCCGCCGTTGCATATACCTTAAATTTCAATTGAGGCTCATATAAAAAAGCGGTAACCCTGTTTTCACAAACGCGGATAAGGAATTATTTGGAAAAAATAGCGTCAGCGCCAAAAATCAACAGTATCACGGCGCTGGCTAATTTTATTTTAGGCGCTTCTCGATTAAATATCTTGGACAAACCGAAGATTTTTTTGTTTAAAAAAACAATAAATATTATTATAAGCATCGGCGTCACAAACGCCAGCGAATACAGAATTAAATATGGCGCCGGCGACGAACCCTTTTTAACCAGCAGAGCCGTCCATGACAGATAAGTCTCCCCGATAAATAAAAACTCGCCCAACGTAACGGCCATACCGAAAACGATCGTTGAAAATACCGATTTTCGATTGTCCCGTATTGTAACGATTTTCTTCAGCGTATTTTCATAAGAAGCGCGCATCGCGGACGGAAACCGCAATATCATTTTCTTTTGTTTGTCAGCCAGCGCCATGCCCAAATCGATGATATTCAACGCGGCGAAAACGAATATAACGCCTATAAGAACGTCTTTAAACGCGGAGCCGTCTACGTCGAATATTGACAAAATCATGAAAAAGACGCTTCCTGACAACAAAAGCGCTATAAACTGCCCCAAGCAATAACATAATCCAAGCCGTATCGTCTTTTTCCTGTCTAGAAAGAAAAACGCCAAAAGCTGTATAAACATCGGGAACGCGCATGGCCAAACGCAATGTGACAACCCTATCGCAAACACGCTGATAAACCGCATCGCTCGAGGCCAGAAATCGTTTTCAAAGACTTCCTCTAAAGGCTGTCCTTTTAGCGTGTCGCTGATATTCTTCGCCGTTATGTCCGTTAAATAACTATCCCCAATAAACAGAATCGGGAAAATATCCCGCGTTTCGTCCGGAACGCCGGCCTTTTCGTACAACTCCTCCAATCTTGACGGATCTTCAAGCGCGTTAAAAGCGCTTAAAGCCACGCCGCGAGTCGTCGCGAATTCGTTAACGAAGGAGTCCGTTTTCTCAAAAGACTCAGAATCAGGACTATAGGCGTAGATTATCTCGTCGTATATATATCCTTTGTCCGCCGTCCGTTCGCCGGTCAACTCATTGACAGCGAATTCACTATCGACGAACTTGTTGTCATCGGATTCGCGATTACCTGACTCACCGTCAACGGACACGCCTAGCGCGACGTCAACAAGCGTTACCGAAGCGTCGTCTTCGTTTATAAAAGCGTATATTCCAAAACGTTCGTACAAGTCAAAAGCGACATATGTAACTCCGTCCACGAATTCACTCGGAGCGCTTAAAACAGCCGTAACGTCAATAAACGAAGCTATATTTTCGCCCCGGTGAATTAACGCGCTGTTTTTAGCGGACGTGCGGACGCCGTTCGCGGATGTTTCAACTTTGTATATTCTGTCGATGTTCAACTCGTCCACAGGCTCTATCTTGTATCCTATAACGCGGGCTATGTCCGCTAAAGACGCGAGTAAAACGCCGTTGTCGCTTTCTTTGCATAAAACGTTCGTTTCAATGTCATTATATTTAATAGAGTATTCGCCAAGCGCTTCGAGCGCTTCCGCCTGTACAGCCAAGTAAAAAATTAAAACCACGGCCAGACCGAAAATTATATAAAATAGTAATTTTTTCTCAAAATTCCGCATATATTATGTTTTTACTCCCGTTTTATATTTTAAGAAATCATTACTAGCTGAACGGCGCAACCATTATAAAATAACCGCCTTTTAACGTATATCCTCCAAAATTCCACAAAATAGCGCGCTTTTTCCAGATTTTCCACATAATTCGACAAACTACGCGCTCATTCGCCATATAACAGCAGTATATCACGAAAACGGATCCTTCGCAATACAAACTTGAACCTTCAAACGTATAGCTTAACGCGTCCGTCACGCTTCACGCGCCATAATCAAATCCTAATCGCCGCTTGCGGTGAAACGTCATACGCGATCCCTAATTCAGCGCGTGACCAAAAATGTAAATAACTCTCTGAACTAGCTTTCTTTCCTTAATCTAAAACACGAATTTTGCGGCATAATATAATATGCGAATAAATTTCTCGCCTTATAATATAAAAGTCATTTTCGCGATTGAAGATCAATCATCAGGCAATGATTAAGGAGGAAATGAGCATGAGATCTAAACCGTTAGATTGGACCGCGCTTACGTTGCTTATAATAGGAGCGATTAACTGGGGTCTTATCGGTTTTTTCAACTTTGACGCTATCGCCACGTTGTTTGGCGGAGCCGGTTCCGCTATAAGCCGCGTTTTATACGCGCTGATAGGCATAGCCGGTCTGTACAGCCTTACGTTGTACGACAGAATAAGCAGACACGATACGGATGAGGAAGCTATCGGGAGCAGTTTCTAACGAAGCGACTTGCGCAGTTACATTAAAAAGCGTCAAAAACGCGCGGATATGAAAAGCCGCGCGTTTTTTGACGCTTTTTTCATTGCCATAAAGCGGAATTTCACGGCAAAAGAACCGAACGGGAAGCGGCTGAAAGCGAGACCTTAAACAGGCTCTTATCACCTTTACTATATAACTGACGAATATAAATTTAGGTTAATACTCCTCTTTAAATCCCATTGCAAAATTTTTGGGCGAATATCAAACGTATATTACAACCTCATTATAAGGTCGACACTTTTAGGAACGCCCTGCCCCACGCTTTCAATTAGCCTTGACTATTCGCAATATCAACGACTACAACGTCAAAGTCAAAGCTTAAATCCTTTTCCGAAATCCAGAAACTATCCGCTCCGCCGCCTAAAGGCTGCACTAAAACCTTGCCGCTTTTGCGTTCCACGATTTTACCCGCTCCGTTCAACGCTTTGCCCAGCTCTTTACCGTTCGCGTCGTAAGTTTTCATGGTGTCGCGTAGGACGCATTGATTTGCGGAAACAAAATCCTTCGAGTTAAAACTGATGTCGTCAGGTTTTAGATATCCTCTTATCCGCGGATTGTCCCCATATGGCACTAAAACTCTGCTTTGTCCGTTTTCATCCTTGATCACAATAACGATATCGTTTTTACTTAAAGTCATATTAAGATTATCGCAACGCTCTACAATATCGTTACCGTTTTCGTCAACGGTAATAACGTATGGTTTTGAAAGCCACGCATCCTTTTTAAGTACGCCGACTTTCCCCGCATATATAAAATAATCTAAATACGGATTCTTTTCCGCCGATGTAAAAATAACTATACTGTTCGTATCTTCAGAAAACTCCACTGAGAAATTCAAAGCGGAGCCGCCGCCGAGGTCGCGGAGTTTGTAATAGTTATAGCCGTCGATGTTATAGGCTTCCGCATGAAGCCTGTCGCCGCCCAAATATACAGTATCGGTTGAGAAAACCGCCGCTTTATCATCCGTTCCCTTTGGAGCCATTTCCTCGCCGGTAGCTTTGTATTCATTTCCGCGAGTTAAAGTTATCGCGTTTTTCGCCGCGTCCCAGTCTACAGAAAACTTTTTCGGCGTTTCGTTAAGCGCATACGCCAGATCGCGGAGCTTGAAATAATTGTACCCGCCGATGTTATGCGCGTCAAATCGCCAGACTTTTGCGCCGATTAGAACATTCGTTGAGGCCGGAATAGCGGTAACGGCGCCGGAAGCCGTTTTAACCGGAAGCGTACCGACGAACATAATAACAGTAAATAGGACTGCGCAACGAATCTTTTTTCTCATTGATAAAACAACTCCCTCTCTATTTTCGATTTTAAGCCGATTTGAACGGCGGCAATTCGCCAAACGCTGATTGAACCGTACGTTTGGCGGACCTGTCATAGAGTATGCGCTTTCCGCGCGCCTTAGAGCCTGTTCAATATCGCCATTGCGCCTGGAAACACGCGATTATTGAACGTCATTATACTTTCTCGGCGTATAGTTAGATATACTCGACGCCGTCCGAATAGTATTGGCTACACGGTCATACGAGCTGGTGGTCGTGGCTTCATACAAAACATAGTTGCCGCCGCTGTCATATTTCTCAAAGAGTACGACATGAGAACCCGCCAAGTTAAGTATGTCGCCCTGTTGTAACGCGCTGGCCGAGATAGCGGTTGAAATATTCGGTAATGACGAGGTGCTTTGTTTTGAGGTCAGTCCCCAAGCTCTACTGACGTATCCGGAGCAATCCAGCCCGTAAGTGTTGGAAACAAGTCCGGGACCTGACGTATTAATATTGCCGGCTCTGCCGCCGGCGCTTAAGCCCGTCACAAATTGGCCGGTGGTATTAAAACCGCCCCAACAGTAAGGCATCATCTGATAGGTTCCGGCCGAACCAAGACAACGGGGTTTTGTGTAGCCGGACATCGCGCTTAAATTCGCGGCGGTACACGACCAACTGAACGCGGTGTGATAAACCTTAGCGTTTGCTATGATCGCGCTGCGAGATATGGTCGCCATCGCCGCGCGCGAGAAAACGGAACTATTCGCAGATGTAACGACGGGTTCCGAAACGGCGGCCAGCGGCGAGACATAGGAAGCGACGCTGTCGTCACTTTGGCTCGGTATGGCAAGCTCGGCGATTTCCACTATATTTTCCTCGCTATTGAGTTCATATATCCCTGAATCAAACGCTTTGGTTTGACCGGATACGGATTTGTACTGCGCGGGAAGCGAACGGATCGATTCAATATTACCTTGCTGGCTCACAACACGAATCGTTTCATCGACGCTTGTCGTATAATCAGAGTTTACAGCCATTTCGAAAAACTTAACGGTATAAGTATCCGCCGCGTCATCAACGCCGAGCAACTGCGCGCCGATTACCCAATAATCAGAAATCAAAAGCGCGCTATTAGTTTGACCGGTAACGCTATCGTTTACAGTCAGCGAACAGGCGTGGCCTACGGAATATCCATCCTCCGGCAAGAGTTCAACGCGGTAAGTCGTGTTTTCGTCTAAAACTTTGCCGTCGATAGTCTCAATATTCCCTATGTTTCCGTACGCGCTTCCGGCGGGAATTTTATAGGTTTTACCCCAGTCGCCCTCGGCGGTCGTCAAGTAAAGATAGCCATTGATAGCCTTAAAATCAGTTACCGCCTCGTTTTCTATCACGCCGCCCAACTCCGCGGGAATGCCGTCGCCATCTGAACCGAATTTACTGATAGTTAAATCGCTTCCCAGAACGAATAAATCTCCGTCGCCGGCGGCGATCCGTACAGCGGGAATTTCATTCAGTTCAACAACATCCTCTAAGGAACCGTCTACGAATTTCAAAACGGTATTGCTTGTTGAATTGAGCAAATACGAATCCGAGCCGTCAATTGAAAAATCCTCCGGACCGTAAATATTACCCTCAATATCGGTGTCATATGATAAAACGCCAAACGAACGCAAGTTGCCGTTTACGGGCGTAATAGGTATCGACACAACAGGCGTGTCGATGTCGGAAATCAAAGAATCCGCTAAAACGGGTGAAACGGCGGCGTTCGCGGATAAGAGCGTTACTATGGACATTGCGCCTGCGCGGAACGTTTTCGTTAATCGTGTCATTTTCATTGATGTCGCCTCCAAGTTGAATTATAGCATCATTGTTATGCAAAGCTTTAGAAATTTTGTTTCTCCGACTTAGCCAGTACTGAACTCAGTTTAAAACACAGCCAAACCGTGTGAGGATTTTTCGCGTTGATTAGGCGCAAAAAGCAGGCGAACCAATAGGTCCGGCAATGATTTACGACAAAACCCGACATAAAAAAATACCGTTCGGATGGTTATGTTTAAGAACCTGTTTAATATCTCCATTTTACGTCTTTTCGGCTTAACAGACCCTGTCCCGGAACTTAATTCCAGCGTCCGCACGGCGGAATCAGGTTCCGGGACAGGCCTGTTTTCCGCCACGCTTTGTCAGCGCTCTTTGCGTATATCCTTCGAATACACGGCGTTCGCGCTCCTTCGTTTGGCGAAAAATCATCACAAAAAAATCCGCTAAAAATAAGATATTAAACAGGCTCTTAGAGAAATTTTAATCATTAGCTCTTACTATTATAGTCAACGCGCTTGAAAAAGGGAACAAGTATAGTTGAAGCTATTTATAAGATGACTATCCAAACAAGTCATAAAACCTTGGGACTCCGCCCCAAACCCCGCCGGGGTCTTCGACCCCGGACCCCACGCCGCGCGTTTGCGCGGCTTCATGAAGCGATTGAATAGTCATAGCTTATAAAAATGAAAAACATGGTAAGATATAGTATCATATCCAGTAAAAATGGGAGAATGCGATATAGAAGCGACGCGCAACGGATATAGCGAAGCGGAAGTGAACTAGATGTATAGACTTAGGGGTAAATACGTTGCGGACATGGAAGAACCTTGAAGCGGAAATGAACGCGCGTAAACGGGTGAATTATTATAGCGCGACTTTAACAGGAAACAGTTATCTAATGGTTTCTCAAAAACTGAGCGAAGCTAGGTTTTTGAATAAAAGCTTTTTGAAGGAGGTTTGGAGGAAACTTTTTCTCGAAAAAGTTTCCTCCAAAAGAACTCTTTCTATAAACTGGCCTGAATTGACCATTCCTGAATTCTCAGCGAAAATGAACGCGCGTAAACGGGTGAATTATTATAGCGCGACTTTAACAGGAAACAGTTACCTTATGGTTTCTCAAAAACTGAGCGAAGCTAGGTTTTTGGATAAAAGCTTTTTGAAGGAGGTTAGGAGGAACCTCTTTCTATGTGGCCTGAATTGACCATTTCTGAGTTTGAAGCGAAAATGAACGCGCGTAAACAAGCGAATTATTATAGCGCGACTTTAACAGGAAACGATTACCTAATGGTTTCTCAAAAACTGAGCGAAGCGCGGTTTTTGGATAAAAGCTTTTTGAAGGAGGTTTGGAGGAACCTTTTTCTCGAAAAAGTTTCCTCCAAAAGAACTCTTTCTATAAACTGGCCTGAATTGACCATTCCTGAATTCGAAGCGAAAATGAACACGCGTAAACAAGCGAATTATTATAGCGCGACTTTAACAGGAAACAGTTACCTAATCGTTTCTCAAAAACTGAGCGAAGCGCGGTTTTTGGATAAAAGCTTTTTGAAGGAGGTTTGGAGGAACCTTTTTCTCGAAAAAGTTTCCTCCAAAAGAACTCTCCTCTTAAAACGATTCCGCCATTTCAAACATAAGCCGTTCCGACTTATCCCACCCTAAACAGGGATCGGTTATCGATTTTCCATATACGGCGCCTGTCGTGGGCTGGTTGCCGTCCTCGATGTAACTTTCCACCATTACGCCTTTAACGAAGTTCCTATGTTCAGGCGAGATCGCTCGGTTCGTCAGAATTTCCTTGCAAATTCGAGGCTGCTCCAAATGCCGTTTCGCCGAATTGGAGTGATTTACGTCTATTATAACCGTTTTGTTCGCTAAATCGGCTTTATCATATAAGGCGCTTAGCCGCATTACTTCCTCATAGTGATAATTGGGAACGCTGTGGCCGAAATCATCCGTCATGCCTCGGAGTATGGCGTGAGCGAAAGGGTTTCCGTCGCTTGCGACTTCCCAACCGCGGTATATAAACATATGTCCCGACTGAGCGGCTGATATGGAGTTTATCAGCGTGGACATGTTGCCGCTTACGGGGTTTTTCATGCCGACCGGCATGTCAAGCCCGCTCGCGACGAGCCTGTGCTGCTGATTTTCCGCTGAGCGCGCGCCTATGGCGACGTAAGAGAGTATGTCTGAGAAGTAACGGAAATTTTCCGGATAGAGCATCTCGTCAGAGCAGCTTAGGCCGGTTTCTTCCATTATTTTGATGTGCAGCCTTCTCACGGAGACAAGGCCCGCCAACATGTCGTCGCCTTTAAAGGGGTCGGGCTGGTGCAGCATGCCTTTATATCCGACGCCCGTCGTCCTGGGCTTGCTTGTATACACTCGCGGAATAATAAGTATTTTTTCATAGACCTGCTCTTGAATCTTCGCTAAACGCAAAACGTAGTCTAGCGCTGAGATCTCGTTATCAGCCGAACACGGCCCTATTATTAATAAGAATTTATCCGACTCTCCCGATAAAATTGATTTAATTTCAATATCACGTTCTTTTTTACGTTTTCGCAAGCCGGCGCTCAATGGATATTGTGATTTTACCTCGAGCGGAATAGGAAGTTTTCTTTTGAAATCCATCGCTGTCCTCCATAGTCTGAAACTGTAATGATCGACGCGTTAGCGCGGCCGATTGTGACGGCGCGTTCTTTATGCGGGCGCAACATTATTTCAAGCGAAAGACCGCGCTAATAGCGTGAAGAGACTGTAATTATATGGCGTTTATGTCGTATGGCGTAACTTGATACACATAATAATTAAGCCAATTTGAGTAAAGCAGGTTAGCGTGAGAGCGCCACTTTACAATGGGCGGTTTTTCAGGGTCATCGTCGGTATAATAATTTTTGGGCGCTGATATATCCAAGCCCTTGCCTAAATCGCGTTTGTATTCCTCGTTCAGTGTGCCGGCGTCGTATTCGGAATGTCCGGTTACGAAGACCTGCCGTCCGTCTTTTGATAAAACGATGTACACGCCCGCTTCCTTCGAAGAGCAAAGTATGTCGAGGCTGGGGATTTTTGATATGTCCTCGGCGCGGATTTCCGTATGCCGAGAGTGCGGCGCGTAGAACACGTTGTCAAATCCGCGCAGCAGGTTCACGTTTCGCTTAATCACGTCGTGCTTGAATACCCCGAACATTTTTTTGTCGAGCGTATGTTTGGGAACGCCGTAGTGGTAGCGGAGCGCGGCCTGCGCGCCCCAGCATATATGAAAAACGCTTGTTACGCGCGTTTTGCTCCATTCAAATATCTCAGTCAGTTCACGCCAGTACGTTACGTCCTCGAACGGCAGAGTTTCCACCGGAGCGCCCGTAACTATCATGCCGTCAAATTTCTTGTCCTTTACGTCGTCAAAAAAGCTATAAAATTTATTTAAATACGACTCAGGCGTGTTCTTGGAAACGTGGCTTTTCACGCATAGAAACGTTACGTCAAGTTGGAGCGGGGTGTTGCTTATATGACGTAAAAGCTGCGTTTCCGTCGTGTGTTTGACGGGCATAAGATTGAGCAGCAGTATTTTAAGCGGGCGAATATCCTGATGAAACGCTCTGTCGCAATCCATTACAAATATATTTTCTTTCAGTAAAATTTCTTTCGCGGGTAAAGCGTTTGGTATTTTAACCGGCATATTCTATCACTTCCTGTCATTTAAACGGTCAAACAATTCGGCGAAATATAACAGAGCGCTTGAATGCGCTTTCGCCAGGCTTTCGCCGGAATATCTGAACCGCCAATTGCCGGACGGCGTTCCGGGCGTGTTCATCCGCGCTTGCGAACCTAGGCGCAATACGTCCTGTATAGGTATTATAGCGAACGCCGCTGACGACGCGTAAGCGAGACGTATTAGATCCCACGACGGATCTTGTCCGTCAACGTTCATATACCGTCTGAAAAAATCTTTGACCGATTCCGGCGACTTCTCGTACCAACCTACGGCGGTGTCGTTGTCGTGAGTTCCGGTGTAAAGAGCGGTGTCCGCGTTTTTTATGTTATGCGGCAGATACGCGCTTGCGCCTTCAAAGCCGAACTGTAATATATTCATGCCGGGCAGGCCGAGACCGTCGCGCAATTGTTCGACGGACTCAGTTATAACGCCCAGATCTTCCACTATTATAGGCATATCGCCCAACGCGCTTTTAACGCGTTCGAACAGCGCGGCGCCCGGCCCCTTGCGCCATTCGCCGTTTACAGCGGTTTTTGACCCAAAAGGGACTGACCAGTACTCATCGAAACCTCTAAAATGGTCAATGCGTAAGATATCGGATATTTCCAGCGCTTTCGCTATGCGCTTTATCCACCAGTCATAGCCGTTTTTCCTGTGATTCGCCCAATGATATGTGGGATTTCCCCAAAGCTGACCCGTATCGCTGAAATAGTCCGGCGGCACGCCGGCGACTTCTAAAGGATCTCCCTCTTCGTCAATATTAAAGAGATGGGGGTTTGACCATACGTCAGAGCTATCCTCCGGAACGAAAATAGGCATGTCGCCGATTATCTCTATACCCTCGGCGTTGGCGGCTGATTTTAACGCGCGCCATTGTTCGAAAAAACAGTACTGCAAAAACTCGCAAAATTCTATCTCATAAAAAAGCGTGTTTTCGGCGGAATTAAGGGCGGTTTTGTCACGTCTTTTAAGATTTTCAGGCCAGGTGTTCCAAACGGCGCCGTAATAGCGGTCGTTAATTTGGTTATCGGTAAAAACGTTCGATTTTTTCGCCCGGTAAGCCGCAAGATCAGGCGAGTCCGCGTCAAGGCGCCTTTTAGAAATAATATCATTCTTTACAGCGATAAAAAGCGCGTAGTCGCGCAGCCAATCTTTGTTGGACATTCTGAAAAACTCAAATTTCCGCCGCTCACTTATATCACTTTTAAAATTTTCAAACGCTTTTTTAAATATCGCCGTTTTGTACGTTATAACGGCTCCGTAATCCACATTAAGCTCATCAAATTCAGGCGTGTCCGCGATATCTTTCGAGGATAAAAAACCTTCTTTAGATAACAAGTCCAGACTTATAAGCAACGGATTTCCAGCGAAGGCGCAGAAGCTTTGGTAGGGCGAGTCGCCGAAACTCGTGGGGCCAAGCGGCAGCGTTTGCCACAGGCCCGCTCCGCTTTTAACTAAAAACGCTATAAACTCGTAGGCGCCTTCGCCGAGATCGCCTATGCCGAAATGGGATGGGAAAGAGGTGGGGTGGGCCAATATCCCGCTTTTTCTTTTTAGTTTCATTCTATGTCTCCTATTGTTTATGAGTGGTATGGCGTATATATTATGCTCTAAGAGCCTGTTTAATATCTCCATTTCACGTCTTTTAGGCCTATTTTTTCCGCCACGCTTTGTCAGAGCTATTTGCGTGTATTCTTCGAATACGCGGTGTTCGCGCTTCCCATGTTTGACTAAAAATCATCACAAAAAATCCGCTAAAAGCGAGATCTTAAACAGGTCTAATAAGACTTCATAAGCTGACCGCTTCAAAAAAACCTCAATGCCGGCCCATATTCAGAGAATAATTGGAAAGGCGGGATGTCAACGGGCTCTTTTTTTGACAAAAGGCACTAAATCTTCTTTTTCCAGTCCGCCGATAAGATACAGGCAAGCGAAGTAAGAAGCGACGCCAAAAAATATAGCGATCAAACACGAGGCCGTGTTGTTGTCGGAGATATTAAAGAGGGCGCGATAGGTGAAATGACAAATCAGCGCCATGACCGCCGAGGACGCGACAGGCAAGAAGAACGAGCGGCGCGCGTCGATACGCTGGTCTTTGCCCATGACTTTTTTCAGAACGACCATATCCACAACGGCGGCGACGGCGTAGCACGCTATGGAGCTTATAACCGCGCCCGCCACGTTCATAGGAAAGACCAGGCCGAAGACGGTCACGGTTTTTTTGGGGATAAGCCAGTAGTTAAGCGGTATTTTCATCGCGGCCCCGAAAAAAGCCGCTATCGCCGGAATATAGGCGTATCCCGCGCCTTGCAGTATGCCCGCGGCTATTTGGGACAGCGCCAGAAACACGACGCTTATCGCTCCGAGCTGAAGCAGATACCCGCCGTCAGGGTAGCTTGGAAAAAGCAATCGCAAAATTGGCTGGCCCAGAACGCCTATCCCGGCCGCCGCCGGGATGGATAAAGTCATGGACAGTCGCAAAGCGACGTTTATTCTTTCGGTGAGCTTCACTTTGTCGCCAAGCGCCGCGAAACGCGCTATGTTCGGTACGGCGGCCGTAGCGACGGCTGATGATATCGATACGGGCAATGTCGTAAGCGTAACGTATTTGCCTGTAAGAAGACCATACATGGCGTCTGTGTCCGAGCGTCCGTAGCCCGCTTTCAGCAATAGCCCGTTGACCATGACCATATCGATCAGGTTCGCTACGCTGAAAATGGCGGCGCCTATTATTATGGGGCCGGCTGTTCTTACAAGTTCCAAAATTACGCTAAGCTGGCGTTCCGTCGCCGGTTCCGTAGGTCGCTTTTTAGGAGCGGCCTTTATATAAATAATAAAAACGGTGAAAAGCCCTGCGAGCGCGCCGACACCTGTGCCCGCTGTTCCGCCAGCCGCGCCCAACGTCGCGTCGCCGTCGCCTTTCATAAGCGCGTAGCATAAAAAAACGCTGAAAACAGCGTTGAAGACCTGCTCTACAATTTGAGACAGAGCTGTAGGCGAAGCGCTGCCCATGCCTTGAAAATATCCTCTGAAAACGGCCATCACAGACACTATGAACACGGTGGGCGAAAGCGTCCGTATGGCGTAAAAGCTGCGGGGGCTTTCCACGGCGTCCGCCATGGCGCGGGCGCCAAACCAGAGCGCCATAGAACTAAGCAACCCTAAAACCGCCGTGACGGCGAGCGATGTTCTAAAGACGGCGCGGGCGTCCGCGTTTTTGCCAAGCGCAAGTCTATGCGAAGTCATTTTAGCCACGGCGACGGGCAGTCCGGCGGATGACATAATTAAAAAAAACATGTATAAGTTATAGCTGGCGCCGTATATGCCGTTGCCTACATTGCCTATCATGTCGGTAAGCGGAAGTCTGTATAAAAAACCTATGAGCCGGGTAAGAAGTCCCGCGCCGGCCAGCGCCGCCGTTTGCGCCGCGAATGAACGCAATCGAATCATTACAATGCCCCTCCGTGCTCAATCGATTTCGCGTGGCTTTAGAGCCTTGTTCAAGAGCTCGCTTTTAGGCTCTGTCGGAAAATAACCTGCGCGTTTGGCTTGCCCTTTCGCGCCCCGGCCGCGTTGCCGGAACCCTTAAATACTACAAAGTATTCGCGGAACCCAGCGCCTTGCCGGGACACAAAATCGCCGCGCCAACCGCGCAGGTTATTTTCCGACAGAGCCTAAGCGGATTTTTGTGATGATTTTTCGCCAAACGCGAACACCGCGTATTCGAAGAATATACGCAGAGAGCGCTGACAAAGCGTGGCGGAAAATAAACTGAAAAGACGCGAAATGGAGATCTTGAACAGGCTCTTATACTGAACTCAGTTTGAAACATAACGAAGCCGGTTGAAAAAGACCGTTCGTACGGTTATGATTCAGACTGATTTCAACATTAAAGCCGGTCGGCCTCAAATTTGGCGAAATAGTCCACGAGCGCGTAAACCGCTAAGATATATCCGTTAACGCCGAAGCCGCAAATTTGACCGACGCACGCTTCCGCCGTAACGGAACGCCGCCGAAACTCCTCACGTTTATGTATATTTGAGATATGCACTTCAACGGATGGCATTGAAACCGATGTCAGGGCGTCGCGCAGAGCGTAGCTGTAGTGGGTGAACGCGCCGGGGTTAATGATTACGCCGCGAGCGCCGTCATAATATAGTTGTTGCAAGCAATCTATTATGGCGCCTTCGGAATTAAACTGAAAGCATTGAGATGAAAAACCGAGCTCGGCGCATTTGTCCGCGGTTAATTTCTCTATGTCCGCAAGCGTGGCGCGACCATAAATTTCCGGTTCCCGCACGCCTAAAAAATTTAAGTTCGGCCCGTTTATAAGCGCTATTTTCTTTATCGCTTTCTTCAATATAATTATTTCCTTTAAATTTTTTTAGCGAATATGGCGATCGCGGAGATGTCCGAAGCGGATATATCCGAAGCGAAGCGATTCGCGGCGCTGATCACGTTCGTTAAGAAAAGCGGGCGTTATTTTCAGCCGCCGCCCAGCGGCGATTATGTCGAACTTCTTTTAATTTCGGTCGATATGGCGATCGCGACCTCATATGGCGTCATGGCGGAGACATCTAAGACGAAGTGACTCGCGGAGCGATAGAGCGGTTCACGTTCCCTGAGAAGGGCGCGTATCGTTTTCAACCGCTGACCGTCATCCATGCCGGCCAAAAGCGGTCTGGCGCCGTCGCTCGCATGGCGCGAAATAAAATTTTCATCGGCTTTAAGCCATGCTACGAAGCCGTTGCCGCGCATGTCGGAGACATTATCAGGGTTTATGACGGCGCCGCCGCCAGTGGCGATTACGGCGCGTCGCAATTTCACGGTTTCAGCTATGGCGCGCCGTTCCAAAGTCCGGAAATAGGCTTCGCCTCGTGAAGCGAAAATTTGAGGGATATCCATGCCTTCGGCGCTTTCAACGAGCGCGTCGGAGTCTATGAAGCGCGCGCCGATAATTTCAGACAGCGTTTCGCCGACGGTAGTTTTGCCGCAGCCCATGAAGCCGACCAAGAATATAAGCCGCGCCATATGCTTACAGGTCATTTCCTTCGTGCCTCATCTTCCCTGAGACGACTTCTATGCCCTTCATTATGGCGGACATCACATCGACGTTAAATTGATGTTCAAGTAAAGGTATTTTTGTATAAAGCATACCTCTTGGCGTTACGAAATATTTCGGAGGCAACAAATTAAGCGCGAAAGCTTTAACGTCGTTTTGGCAGAGTTCACACGTACAAACGTTCATGCCGCGCATTAAGGGCAGTAAAGCGTCGCCAACGCAAATCTCCATAAAATTTACGACTTTTTCGGACATGAAAGCAACTCCCGCTTATTTGACGTCTACTATAAAAACGTTCGTTCTTGGGCGCGTTCGCGTATATTAAATCTACGCCTCGTTAAAAAACGCTATGGATTCCGTAGAAAACGAAACGAAGCCATATCGCTTCGAAATGGCTTTTAAGAGCCTGTTTAAGATCTCGCTTTCAGCGGATTTTTTGTGATGATTTTTCGCCAAACTCGGAAGCCGCGTATTTGAAGAATATACGCAAGTGAACGCTGACAAAGCGTGGCGGAAAATAAGCCGAAAAGACGCGAAATGGAGATATTTAAACAGGCTCTTAGAGCCTGTTAGCCGGAGATTTTTGGAGACGCGGGTTCCCACAAGGCTTTTTCGCGTAACAGTTCAAGTGAGTTATATATTTTTCGGCGCGTTTGGTTTGTTAATATCATATCTTGCCATATTTCATAAGATTTAAACGCTTGAAAAACAAGCATCGCGAATCCGTTAGCGGTTTTAAGCTCGCCTCGCCTCGCCTCACCTCGCGCAAGCTTTAAAAACTTCGTTTCCCAAGGGTTATAAATTATGTCCAACACAGCGTCCGCTCGCGCCAAAAATTCAATGTCGTTTATCGGCGACGCATCGGACTCCATGCCGACCGATGAGGTTTGAATCACTATGCCCGGACTTTGTATCGCGCTAGCGTCATCAAGTGAGAATACGGAAATATTTTTAGGGAAATGCCGGCTTACGCGTTCGGACAGTTCTTCCGCGCGTTCGATGGAACGGTTTATTATATTTACGCTCGCAGCGCCGCCGCTTTCCGCCGCGAACGCCGCCGCCCGCGCCGCGCCGCCCGCGCCTATTATAGTGACGGTTCGGGCTTTGGGCGAGAAGCCGAGCTTCGCGAGGGCCGCTAGCAGACCTTCCGTGTCGGTGTTGTAGCCGACATATCCGCCGGGCGCATATTTAAGCGTATTGACGGCGCCTATCTTAGCCGCTAGATCATCGATTGACGCCAAAAACGGCAAAACGGCTTCCTTGTATGGCGCTGTAACGTTTATGCCGCGAACGCCAAGAGCGTGAGCGCCTTTAAGCGCGGTCTCGACATCGTCCGGCGCCACGTCGAACGCCGCGTATACGAGGTCATGACTTAGCTCCGCGGCCAATAAGTTGTGTATGGAGGGAGAGAAGCTATGCGCCGTCGGATGTCCTATTAAACCGAACACTTTAGTCTCGCCGCTTATTTTACAATTTATCAACAAGCTTACCGGCTTTCGCGAAATATTTCAAAAAACGCCGCTCGACGCCGCGTTTAATTCTTACGGAGAACTCATCGCGCTTACTTGCGGGTTTTAGGAGAGCCGTAAAGACGCCGCAGCGTTTGCCGCACAAAACGTCCGTAAACAACTGATCGCCTACGAGCGCGGTAGTTTCAGGCGTTGTTCCTATAATTTTCATGGCTTTGAGAACGCCGCGCTTTAACGGCTTAAAGGCGCGGTAGACGACGGGGAATTTTAAATAGGCGTTAAACGCGTTGACGCGGCGTTTTGAACCGTTTGATATAAGGCAGACTGAAAAGCCGCTTTGCGACAGATCCGACAGAAATCTGGCCGTGTCGTCGTCGGGCGCGGGGATGTCAAACGGCGCGAGCGTGTTGTCTATGTCGAACAGCAGGCCCCGAACGCCGTTTTTCCAAAGCGTGGCGTAAGGCAGTTTGAATATCGATTCGCCGCTTAGATCCGGCGCAAGCCAGTCAAACATTGTCATCATCCTTAATTAAGTCAGGGCGTTTAGCTTTAGTGCGCAATATCGCCTGTTCGCGCCGCCATTTTTCCACATTGGCGTGATGGCCGGAGAGGAGAGTTTCAGGCACATGTCTGCCCAAAAATTCCGGCGGCCGCGTGTATTGCGGATATTCCACCAGTCTGTTTTCAAACGTCTCATCGAGCGTGGAATTTTCGGACAAAACTCCGGGAACAAGCCGCGACACGGCGTCTATCACCACAATGGCGGCCGTCTCACCGCCTGTAAGCACATAATCGCCTATAGACAGCTCGGCGTCAACTATTTCTTCTATAAGGCGCTCGTCAATGCCTTCGTAGTGGCCGCAAAGCAGTATGATATCTTTTTCGGCGGCCAGTTCTTTAGCCTTCTCCTGGCGAAACGTCGCGCCTTGGGGCGTTAAGTATATTACAGGCGCGGAGGCGTTCGCCAGTTTTCTCGCGTATTCATACGCGCGGTACGCCGGCCACGGTCGCAAGATCATGCCGGCGCCGCCGCCGTAAGGGTAATCGTCCACGCTGCGATGTTTGTTTTGGGCGAAGTCGCGTATATTCACGCATGTGACGGTTATGGCGCCGGAGCGTATGGCCCTGCCCGTCACGCTATAGCTCAGGCAGTCGCTGACCATATCGGGGAAAAGCGTCAACACGTAAAAATTCAATCTCTAAGTCCCTCCGGCAGCTTTACCGTTATCTTTCGCCGTTCCATGTCCACGTTCATGACGCATCGCTTTATAGCCGGTATAAGCAGCTTCCCAACGGCGTAGACGTCGTTGGCGCCCGTGAATATCACGTCATCGAGCGCGCCCAGCTCCTCTCCGTCATCCGTTACGACGGTCATGCCGAGCAGATCTCTGACGTAATATTCATCTTTCTCCAGAGGGAGCGCTTTTTCGTCAGGTATGTTTAAAACACTGTTTTTAAACGGTAAAATGGCGTCAGCGCTATTGATGCCTTTGAATTTTAGGATCACGAAGCGCTTATGAAGTCTTACGCGTTCGATGTCGAGCGTTTTGGTCACGCCGTTTTCCATGCGGACATTTACATTGTCAAGCAGAGAAAAGCGCTGATTATCGTCCGTAAAGGCTATTACGCGCGCTTCGCCGCGCACGCCGTGGGCGTTTACTATTTTACCGACATCAAAGCTCAATGGTTTTCTCCTTAGATTACTAGACCTGTCCTGAAACCTGAATCCGTCGAAGTCAGGTTCCAGGACAGGTCTAGTAAAAGTCTTTAATGAACAGGGCGCTGAGAACGTGAAAAAGAGCGGCTATGTTTTGGGATTGGAAGGACTTTTTCGTCCGCCAACGCCGTTATAAGCCGCCGAAGGCCGAGGCGCCGTAACGCGCCCGCAAGGTTTGTTCAAAAAACGCTTAGGACCTGTTCAAGATTTCCATTTCGCGTCTTTTCGGCCTATTAGACATGTCCCAAAACCTGACTCCGGCGTCCGCCGCGGCGGAGCTTCTACAACGCGGCGTCAGCGAGATCCTGAGCAGGGTCTTAGACGATTTCAACAAGCACGCGTTTGTTTTGATGTATCGCCGCCGCTTTTACGACGTTTCTTATAGCTTTGGCGATTCTGCCTTGTTTACCGATAACTTTGCCCATGTCTTCGGGGGCCGCGTGTAATTCAAGCGTTATCACATCTCCGTTAACGGTTTGTTTAACATAGATGTCATCCGGATTATCCACAATATTAGCCGCAAGTATTTCCAGCAATTCCTTCATGGCGCGTCCTCCTGATTCGGTTATTCCTCGAAAACGCCGGATTTTTTGAAAAGCGAAAGTACAGTCTCCGATGGTTGCGCGCCGTTTTTAAGCCATTTCCTGGCTTCCTCCACGTTAACTTTGTAAACGGCGGGCTGTTTCGCGGGGTCGTAATAGCCAAGTTCAGCTATCGCTTTCCCGTCGCGCGGCGTTCTGGAGGGCGCCGCTACGATTCTGTAAAACGGGTTTTTTTTCGCGCCCATTTTTTTCAGTCTTATTCTAACCATATGTTTTACCTCCCACGCTTTCACAAGCGTCAATATTTCGGTTAAGGCGGCGTGAACCCGCCATTAGGATGATTTTTCACATGAAGGGAAACCGAAGTTTGCCTTTTTTGGAATGCGAGCCGTCGGAAAACCTTTTCATCAACTTTCGTATGTCGTCAAATTGCTTTAAGAACCGGTTCAACGACTGAATGGTTTGACCGCAGCCTTTCGCTATGCGCCGTTTGCGCGATCCGTTTATAATATCAGGGTTTTCGCGCTCCTTCGGCGTCATCGACAATATCAAAGCTTCTATGCGCGAAAGTTCCTTTTCCTCATTTTCGCCGCCACCTTGCATGGCCTGCGAAAGCCCCGGCATCAAGCCGATAATGTTTTTTACGGAGCCGATTTTACGTATCCGCTTCAATTGCGCGAGAAAATCCTCAAGCGTAAAGCGGTTTTCGCGCAATCGCTTTTCAAGCTCAGCCGCTTCTTTTTCGTCGATGGCCGTTTGCGCTTTTTCTATAAGCGATAAAACGTCGCCCATTCCAAGTATGCGCGAAGTCATGCGATCGGGGTAAAAAGGCTCTATATCTTCAGGTTTTTCGCCGGTTCCGATGAATTTGACGGGTTTGCCCGTCACCGCGCGCGCCGAAAGAGCCGCGCCGCCTCGAGCGTCGCCGTCCAGTTTCGTAAGTATAAGACCGTCAACGCCAAGCTGTTCATTGAAGCTTTGCGCGACGTTTACGGCGTCCTGTCCGGTCATAGCGTCTACAACAAGCAATATTTCCTGCGGATTGACGGCTTTTTTCATATCCGCTAATTCGCTCATAAGCCGTTCATCCACGTGAAGACGACCGGCGGTGTCGATTATTACGACGTCAGAGCCGTTATCTTTCGCGTATTCGATCGATTTTTCGGCGATGCTTACAGGGTCGCCTTCGGCCTTGAAGACAGGGACGTTAAAGCGCTTCGCCATGACTTCAAGCTGCTTTACGGCGGCGGGACGATACACGTCGCAGGCGGCCAGCAATGGATTTTTTCCCTGTTTTTTGATATGTCCGGCGAGCTTTGAGCAAGTAGTCGTTTTGCCAGAGCCTTGAAGGCCGACGAGCATATAGACGGTAGGCGAACGGCTCGCGAACGTAAGTTCGCTATGTTCCGAACCCATCATATCAACAAGCTGGTCGCGCACAATTTTAATGACTTGCTGGGCCGGGTTAAGCCCGTCCAAAGCGCCGCCGCCGACAGCTTTCTCCGTTACCGCGGCTACAAACGATTTTACGACTTTGAAGTTTACATCCGCTTCAAGAAGAGCTAGCTTCACTTCACGCATAGCCTCTTTAACGTCCGCTTCGGACAGTTTCCCCTTACCTCTCAAATTTTTAAAAGCGGCCCGCAGTTTGTTAGTCAGGTTTTCAAAAGCCATCGGGGAACCTCCAAAAAGAGACGCGCGTCAAACCGGCGTTTCTTTAAGAGCCTGTTCAAGATCTCCATTTCGCGTCTTTCCGGCTTGTTCTCCACCACGATTTATCAGCGCTCTTTGCGTACATACGCGGCATTCGCGCTTGGCGAAAAATCACTGCAAAAATCCGCTAAAAGCGGGATCCTGAACAAGCTCTAACGCGGGGGGCGGTTTCACAATAATCCGCGGATTATTTACGATAATGCAATTGAATGATAGTCTAAAAACTATTATATGTCAATACAGATTTTATTTCAAGGATCATTTTAGTTAGTTTAACCGGACATTCGGGCATAGCGGCGAGATATTGGACATTCGCGTCGAGGCTGACGCGGCGCCGCGACGGGTAAGCGATAAGTTTTTTTTTACTTTGAGTATTGAAATATATGCTATTTTATTGTATTATGTATATGTAATTATTGAGGTTAGTGACAGAGGCTAGTTGAAAAGCGCTATAAATAGTTTTTAAGAAGCGCGAATTTATGGCGGAAAATGAAAAAATAGGTTTTAGGGAGTACAGGGGACGTCTTCGGACATGGCGAGTCGTGCGGCGCGACTTCAATATGATGCGTAAGACTCGCCGGATTTTGCCGATTAAGGAGTTTTTACATAAACTATTTACGCGGTCTGCGGATGGCAGCGCGTATTTAAGAAAAAGACCGCTAAAAACGAGATTTTAAACAGGCTCTAAGGAACTGTGACCAAATAGAATAGACATCTGACTTGTTATTTGGTTACAAGTCCCTAAGGCGGCTTCGCTTGAATTGAGTTTTATTACGCGTCGCGTTTTTTATTTTGGAGGTCGGGGGGATCTTAAGCGTTTTGAAAGATTATGGGAGGGGTTCGTTGCGGAGAGGTTTTTCCGCGGCGCTAGTTAGTCGTTTTATAATAGGCGCGCTATAGCGCTTGCGCGTTTGTCTAAAAATCATTACAAAAAATCCGCTGAAAGCGAGATCTTGAACAGGCTTTTAGAAAACGTTTTTGCGGGAAGTTCGCTTGCGCGGTCCGCATTAGCGCAAAGCTCTGCATTTAACCGCATTTAAAGAAAGGAGCGCTAAAAATGAGAAAATTATTGCGCGAATCGACTATTACGCTGTTGGCGTCGGTTATCGCGGCGGCGTCTTGCGTCACCGTTTTAGCGTCGGATGATTTTGATCCTAAACCGCCTATAAAGGTTTATATAGACGGAAAACTTCAGTCGTTCCCCGATCAGAAGCCTATTATTGAGAACGATCGCGTTCTTACGCCTATGCGCGTAATCTTTGAAGCTCTTGAGATGGATGTTGATTGGAATGATGAAACGAAAACCGTAGTAGCTTCCAAAGGCGATGTCGCAATACGATTTGTCATAAATGAACCCGCGATCGTTAGAAATGGCGACTCTGTACAGTTGGATGTGGCGCCGAAGATTTTAAACGATAGAACGCTCGTGCCTTTGCGGGCTATAGCGGAATCATTTGAAGGCTCGCGAGTTGACTGGGCTGACGCGACGCGATCCGTTTACATAATATCGCCTGAAAGACTTTTGGAAGCGTCAAAGACAGGCGGATATTTCGATAAGCCGAACGCTAATTCGTACGCCAATCCGATCGGGGAATCTATTATTGGAAAAGAATTGGGTAATCTGATAAAAGACACGGTTGGCAATCCGTCGGAAAAATTGGCCGGAGAATCGACAAGTAATCCGACTAACGCTTCTGAAGAAATTCTTGACAAACCGGAAATTGATGAGAGATATCTCACTTATGTCGGAAAAACTTATGGAGCGCTTAGTAAAGAGTGTGGCGGCGTTTTAACGAATATCGCGATTCAGGATGTGCCGGTAACGTTTTTTAATGATGGGACGCAGGCGTTTTTCCGCAATGACATGGATAGCGGATATAGCTTTGGCGAGTCGTTCGCGTCATTGCCGGATAATTACATAAGCACGGATATAGTGACGTCCGCGACTCAGTTTTTCTCTTCGGAAAATGTGTCTTATGATAACATAAAGACAGCGTACGCCGGTTTTTCGGCGTTGCCGGCGTTGCCGAACGATTATGACGCAAGCGGGGCGCCCCTTTATACCTCTTCGCTGAAATATGAAGGCTATTTGATTTTGGTTAATTTTACGGATAAAATAGCTGATCTTGTCACCGTCACGGCTATTTAGATAAGTAACGGGTTATAAAGCGTACAAAGATAAGAGATAGCCCTGCGCCTGCGGTTTGAGTCATTTAGAAAGGTAATGCGATGCCGTTTATGGTATGCGCGTAAATCAGGACCGCGGGTCTAGCCGGCGGTTCGCTCCAGCCCTTAAGGCCCCTTGAATGTTTGACAGCCATCATTACTGCCGGCCGTCAGCCGCAAGGGGCCTTTTTTATTGTTTTGAGGAGTTTTTTTGGAGGAAACTTTTTCGAGAAAAAGTTTCCTCCAAACCTCCTTCAAAAAGCTTTTATCCAAAAACCTCGCTTCGCTCAGTTTTTGAGAAACCATTAGATAACTGTTTCCTGTTAAATCCTCGCTATAGTCAAAGCTCATTGAAAGCGTGAGACAGGGCGTCCCAAAAAGTGTCGAACTTACGCATAAATGGGACTTAAATCATGAGAATAGGGCGGGAGGAATATTACTCTAAATTCATATTCATCAGCTATATCGTAAATTGCGTTTTTTCGGCGGCAGGACGCGTTATTAATAATGAGTACGCTTTTTGACGGATTTTTGAGCGCAGTAACAAAAACACGCTCCAGCCAACCTTCAAATAGGTCGCCGTTCATAGAACCGCTAAAGGAAAATAGCGCGACAATTTGGCCACCATTCTTTGCGGCGACAACGCTGGTTCGCGCAAAACGCCCGCCAAGGACTTTATTAAATTACCTTTTCTCCGCAAAGCGCATAGCCATATTCTCAAGAGTAATATTCATCGAAGCGCTTTCATCAGAATAATATAATTCGCCGTCTTCCGGCAGGGCTTCTATTTCGGCAATGTGA
>JAISER010000085.1 GCA_031263985.1 Clostridiales bacterium
GCGCGCCGACACCAGCGAGTTTGCGCGTGAGGGACCGCTAAAACCGAGATCTTTAACAGACTCTAACGTGCGCGAAGCGCTAAAATGGGTTCCTAAGGGACGAAGTCCCTTAGCGGGAGATTGGGGGCGGCGCCCCCAAGGTCTTAATCCTTGGTGGCTATCCAAATAAGTCATAAAACCCTTGGGACTCCGCCCCAAACCCCGCCGGGGTCTTCGACCCCGGACCCCGCGTTGCGCATTTGCGCGGCTTCATGAAGCGATTGAATAGTCATAAAACACGCGCGCTGATAAAAGCGAGTTTGCGCGTGAGGGTCCGCTAAAAGCGAGATCTTGAACAGACTCTAACCGGCGCGAAGCGCGAAAAGGGTTCCTAAAGGACGAAGTCCCTTAGCGGGAGATTGGGGGCGACGCCCCCAAGGTCTTAATCATTGGTGGCTATCCAAATAAGTCATAAAAACCTTGGGACTTCGCCCCAAACCCCGCCGGGGTCTTCGACCTCGGATCCCGCGCCGCGCATCTGCGCGGCTTCATGAAGTGATTGAATAGGCATATTCCGAAAACGCTCTTCGGCCTGTTCGAGATGCAGCGAATGGGCGCCGCAGGCCGATTATCGCCCTTGATTTTCGCGTTTGCCCGAATGCTTTCCCCATATTTCCGAAAACGGATCGAAGAGACGTTTTCGGGGCGAAAGCTTTTTGAAGAAGGGGGTTTGGGGGAAGAAGCTTTTTCTCGAAAAAGTTTCTTCCCCCAAAGGTTCTAAACTAAAGGTCGTGATATAATTTTGTTAAAAAATACGAAAGCGAAAATAGCCGCCGGCGTGGTTTTTCTGATGGTCGCTACAGTGATTTTGGCGATAGCGAACGGCGTCCCGCAGGAGAAATCGGACAATCAAATCGGGGTTGACCTGTACTTTTTGAATGAAGTCTATTTAAGGCTTGAACCCGAAACAAGACTTGTGGACTCCGCCGATGGCATGGAGATGACCAAACAGGTTTTCGACATGCTATACGAGGGGCCTTTATCCGGCGCTTTGACGCGTGTCATGCCCAGGTTTAACGAAACTATAGAACTCAAGCTCGTAACGCGTGAAAACAGCGATGAACGCTTTTTGGAGATACAAATGCCAAAAGAGTATGAAACGCTTTCACCAAGCGAAGAACAGCTTTTGCGTTCATCCATAGTATGGAGCATGACCGAATTGGATTTCATTAAGGGCATAAAATTTTATATCGGTGATACGGAGCTGTTGAAAACGGACGGGGAGCCTATGGGTTTTCAAAACAGAGGAAATGTAGTCGTAAACCCCAGAATAACGCCTGAGAAGGTTGATACGGAGACCGTTACGCTTTACTACTTCAACGAGGATAAAAAAGCGCTCGACGCCGAAGAACGCGTTATTTTCGTAAACCCCGACCAGCCGATTGAAAAATTCGTCGTCGAGCAGCTTATAGCCGGACCCCGCAACGCGCGCCTTGTGGCTAGCGTCCCGCCTGAAACGAAGATAAAAGGCGACGTTAAGACGGAAGACGGAGTGTGCTATATCAATTTGAGCGGCGATTTCGTGTTAAAGAACGCTGCGGGCGGCGACGCGCCTGTTCTAAGCGTATACGCCATAGTGAACTCGCTTACGGAGCTTATCGGCGTGAATAAGGTGCAAATTTTAATCGACGGGGAGAAATTAGACAATTTTAAAGGTTCCGTTAATTTAAGTATGCCTCTGGAACGCGACGACGCGCTTATCGCCGGATATGGAACATGAAAAGACCGCTTCTTTTGGCCGTGAGCGCTCTTTGCGCGGGCATACTTATCGGGTTTTACACGCAAGACGGGATATGGTCCGCGGTCTTTTTAGTATGCGTTTTTATATCGTGTTTTCTGTTTGCGGGAGGCGCATTTGATGTTAAAGCGGGATTAAAGCTCGCCTTTGTTTTCGCGCTTTTTAGCGCGGTCGGTCTTTTCGGCGTTCGGAATAATATGGGCTGCGCGGACAAAAACATGGCGCTTCTGGCCGAAAAAGGCGAAAGCGAAGCCGCTTTTTTCGCGGTCGTCGATGAGGCGCGAAAGACCGACTCAGGGAAATACAGGCTTATAATAGATATAAAAAAGGCGATTTTTAATGATAAAACAAGCGCTGTAAGAAATACGCGCGCGGTCGTTTATGTGGATGAGCGTTGTGAACCGGGGCGGGAGATCGTAATAAAGGGCGCGCCGGAATTTTTAGAACGGGCCAGAAACCCAGGCGGTTTCGACGAATTTCTATACTATAAGGCGCGCGGCGTCGAATATAAAATGTTTCCGGAAGTCTTGGAAAAAAGAAAAATCCGCTTTTCGCCGTTTAGAGCGATTTCACAAAGGCTGGCGGGGTCCTTCGACGCGATTTTCGCCGAACGCGAAGCTTCTCTTATGAAGGCTATGATAATCGGCGACAAGTCAGAGCTGGACGACTACATATCAGAGTTGTACAAACGCGCGGGCATTTACCATATAATAGCGCTATCCGGACTTCATGTATCCATCATAGCGTTGGCGTTCGCGTTTGTCGCGGGTAAATTTTTGAGTAAACGGCGCGCGACGGCGCTGACCGTCGCGGTCTTGGTCTTTTACGGCTTTTTAACGGGTAACAGCGTTTCAACCGTGCGCGCGATAATTATGTACGCGGTAATGGCCGGCGGAGGGTTATCGTTTCGCAAGAACGACCCCGCGTCAAGCGCGGCGTTCGCCATGATATGCGTTTTGGTCTGTAAGCCGCTATATCTGTGGGACGTCGGCTTTCAATACTCTTTTTCGGCGGTATTCGGTCTTATATTTTGCTCTTCTCCTATAAAGAACGCGCTCTTAAAATTCTTTAATAGAAGCCGCGGCGCGCTCTTAACTACGGATACAAGCCCTGATGAGCGCGGGAAAATGAAAAAATTCATTTCAGAGGCGCTTGCCTCAAGCGTTTCGGCGACGCTGGCGACGACGCCCGTTTTGGCTTGGCATTTTTTTTACTATCTCCCCTACTCTCCTTTAATTAACGTCGTAATATTGCCTACCGTTAGCGTTACGACGGTTTTCGGCTTTATAACGGGGTTTGTCGGCTTGTTTTCCGCGAGAGCGGCGACAGTCATTTCCGTTGTACCCGTTATTACATTAAAAATCTACGAATGGCTTTCGGCGTTTTTTACCGCTCTGCCGTTTTCGATCGTTACAACAGGCCGCGAGAGTATAATTTGCGCCATTTTATGGTACGCCGCGTTAATGGCGGCGACTTTGGCGCTTAAAAATAAAGACGGCAAACCGCGCGTCGCGTTTTTCGCTTTTTTTATTGGATTTTCACTGTCATTCTTAAAGCCTTTTATAACGCCGAGCGACGCGACGGTAACTATGCTTGACGTCGGACAGGGCGACTGCTTTGTGATAAACATAGAAAAGAACGCGTACGTCATAGACGGCGGCGGCCTGTATGGCGCGAAAGAAGGCAAGAACACCGGCGCGCGCACGCTTGCGCCCTATTTGAGCATGACCGGCGTTTCAACCGTTGAGGCGGCGTTTGTGACCCACATGGACAGAGACCATGCCGCCGGCGTGATAGAGCTTTTGCAGCTTAAAAAAGTTAAAAGGCTGTACGTCGCTAAAGGCGCGTTCGACGGGTCGGAGCTATCCGAACGCCTATTGGCCGAAGCGCGTAAAAATGGCTCGCGCATATCGCAAATCAGAGCCGGGGACGTATTGACGCTAAAAAACGCTGAGATAAATTGCCTCTATCCGTTCTCAGGCTACGGAAACGACAATGAATCGTCGCTTGTTCTAAAGCTCGTTTATAAAAACGCTTCTTTTTTATTCACTGGCGATATTGACAAACAGTGTGAAAGAGAAATCATCGCATCGGGGGCGGACATATCAGCCGATGTATTAAAATTGGCGCATCATGGTTCAAAATATTCGTCGTCTGAAGAGTTTTTGAATGAGGTGGCGCCGAAAATCGCGATAGTCAGCGCGTCCAAAACGAACAGCTACGGCCATCCGAACCCTGAGACCATAGCCCGCGCTGAAAGCGCCGGCGCCGCCGTTTACGCTACGCCTGAAACGGGCGCCGTAATCATTCGCGTCGATGACGAGAAGTTTAAAATAAACGCGTCTTTGCGCGAATAAAATGGGCGTTTTGCCGGTTATAATTTGAACGGTTTCTAAACATATGAATAGTCACCTGTTTTTTAATTGACAAACACTTCGTTTATAGGGTATAATAACAATATATCGCAAAAATTGTATTTTTATTTAGTAAACATTACATTATGAATAATTGTATTTGAAATCATGATATTACACATTGAGGGGGAGATTGATCAATGAAGAGGGCATGTTTAGAAAAATTAGCGTTTATGGCTTGCGTTTTCTCTCTGATTTTCGCGCCAAGCGCTGTTTTCGGTCAATATGATGAGAGCCTGGAAGTCAGCGCCGCGCAAGAGGACAAGCTGTCCGCAGACAAGCCGTCTGAGGACGAAGAAGCCGTTTCTATTTTTGACACGTCCGCGCTTGACGAACAAGACGAAATCATATTGGATGAAGCCGCGTCTGACGAGATGGAACCCCTTACATACGAAGACGAAGCCTCGCTCGACGAGGCGGAAGAATCCCTTACATATGAAGATGAAGCCGCGTCTGAGTCGGACTTGCCCGAAGCGGACTTGCCCGAGTCGGACGAAAATTTGACGTTTGGAGCCGCGACAATCGCTGTAGTCGTTTCAAACGTAAAAGCCGGTTCTCTCGCAACCGCCATTAAGGATAAATACGGCGCCATAAACAGAGCGAACGTCTATTCTCTTACCGTTGGAAGCGGTTCGCTTAACCAAGATGATTTTGAAACGCTCTCCCCTTCCGGCGATAAACTTGGCGCTCCTAAATATTTTCCGAATTTAGAAATATTGAACTTAGGAGGAGCTTCGACCAACTCC
Organism: Clostridiales bacterium; assembly: GCA_031263985.1. Lineage (GTDB taxonomy): Bacteria > Bacillota > Clostridia > Lachnospirales > JAISER01 > JAISER01. Next base: position 4,938 of record JAISER010000085.1, read on the forward strand.
TCATACTTATCCGAAAATCAATTCGAGGGATACGACTCGTTGACGGAAGTCGTTTGGCCAAAGGGAACGACGTCGATCCCGTACGGCGCGTTCGCGGGTTGCGCGGATCTCACGAAAGTAACGCTTCCGTCGACAGGCGTTAAGTCCATAGGTGACAAGGCGTTTATGGGATGCGCGTCGCTTTCGGAGATAAATTTGCCCGAAGGGATTACGAAAATAGGTAATTCGGCGTTTCTTATGTGCGGATCGCTTACGAGCTTGAAACTGCCTAGCGCTCTTGTCGAAATAGGCAGTGAAGCTTTCGCGTTTTGCGATGCTATCGGCGACATAACGTTTCCCGCCGGCGGAAAGCTCAAAACTATCGGCGAGCGCGCATTCCGGCTGTGCGGCTCGCTTACGAATTTGACTCTGCCCGAAGGGCTGACTACTCTTGGTCCAGGCGCGTTTTTGCTTTGCTATGGCCTTGAGAGCGTCAAACTGCCGTCAAGTCTGACCGTTTTGGCGGAAGAGACCTTTATGAACTGTTCGGAGCTTTCAATTGTCAACTTTTCGTCCGGGCTGGTTTCAATAGGACCTGACGCTTTTGAAAACGCCGCCATTACGAATATAAGTTTGCCAGCGACCGTGTCGTTTATTGGACATCGCGCATTCATCGGCTGCTCGTCCTTAAAAACTATGACTATACAATACGAAGCCGCGGTTATTGAGCCTGGCGCGGGCGGGATGCCGCTTGGCTCAATACAGCTCGATACTCTCTATGTGCCTGAGAAACTTGTGTCGGCCTATAAAAATCATAGCTATTGGAAAAATTATCAAAATGTTACGGTGAAGATCGGGGGGACGCTGTCAGGAGGCGGCTCAACTGGCTCAACGGACATTGCTAGCCTTTTGAGTGAAATCCTGAGGATCATATTGCCGATGTTGATTAAAATGTTACAAGCGCTTTTTGGCTCAAAGACTCAAAGCGACATAATATTATAATATATAAAACGGAGGGGCGATATTGTCCCCTCCGTCTTTTTTTCGCCTAATGTTCGTCACAAGACCAGGCGCGCGTCGTACAACTTTCCAGTGGATTTCCTGTTTTTAAATCTATCTTTTGACGGAAGTAGCGCCTGCCCTGAACGTTTTGGCTTGGTTTGTTCATAATTATGACCTTGTACAAAATGGAATGTTTAATCTATCCAACAAGTTCTTCCATCGTAGATGGATCATTTTCCCCAACTTGATTCTCTTGCTGCTCGCTCCAAGACGAATAGAAGGTTCCGCCGTACAAAGTCGTATCCCATGACGGCTCTTCTTCAGAGGAATTGGTCGCGATCCATGTCGAGGTTGAAACGGGTGTTGTGCTGGATCCAAACGAAGGATTATCAGCGCTGTCATCAACCACGGAAGCGTCAGAGCTTATGACGATCTGCGCTCCCGGCTGTCCGTAAAACGCCTTAGTTGTATACTGGTTGTAATTTAGGTCATTTCCGAACGTGAACCTCACTCCATCCGCTATCGTCAGCGTAGAGGCCCCAGTCAGATAGAATGAACGCGCTATGCTGACGTCATTATTCACCGTGGCGTCTCCGTCTAGTAAAATGGACGTTTCATTTAAGGCGATATAAGAATTAGGAGAATTAAGGCGGATTTTGTCATTATCCGACGTTCCTACAAACCATCCGTTATAGTAATCTTGCAAATCTGTATGACTTTCCAAGGCGTCCGTTGCTATCGCGCCTGAGCGATCCCCTTGACCCAGCGCCAAATATCCCCCGGCGCTGACTATAACGTTGCTATCGTCAACGAATGGCCAAGCGTTCCAAGCGCTTACGCGCGCTCTGCCGCCATTGCGCACTAATATGGAACCCGCGAAACTGCTTGATGCCGTTCCCGGTTCGTAGTCACCGCCTGTAATTCCTTCAGTTTTTTGGTCGCTGTCGATGTTCAGATACGTCCCGTTGTTAACCAAAAACGTTACGTCCTCATAACTGTGCGATGCGCCGATATTTTCCGGTGTAATTACAAAGTCGGGCAGGAACGAGTTGTCGGCCACTGTCGGGTACCCTAAGTTCACGAACAACGGTCCGGAGATTTCAGACGAATCGCTGTCGGAAATTTCTATGACGTCATCCTCTTCCGTATTTCCAAGGCGTACGGTGAACAAGCTCAAGACGGACGCGCTTTCCTCATCTGTAAGATCGTGCGCGGACGCAGCCGGTTTTCCCGCTGTCGTTGAGTAGCCGGGTTTATTCGGCTCGTATATCGCGCGAAACAAATTGGCCGTTTTCCCGGTTACGTTTTTCCATTCGTGTGAATTCGCGTTCCCTGTCTTCACCGCACAGCCGCCCGTTACAAAGTTAACGATGCCAGCTACTTTATAGTCGCCAGGACGCGTTATATCCTCGCT
>JAISER010000077.1 GCA_031263985.1 Clostridiales bacterium
TCGGCTGGCTGGAACAAAAGGAGTTATGGCCGGGATTGAACGCTGTCGGGATGGTCAAATCCGTCGTTTGGGAGAAAGACGCGCTGCGCGAAGAGGCCCGATATTTCATTACGTCTCTGACCGATGTGAAAACCTTCGCCAAAGCTGTCTGCGCCCATTGGGGGATCGAAAACAGCCTGCATTATTGCCTAGACGTGGTATTTCACGAGGACGCTTGCCGCATACGTAAGGACAATTCGGCGGAAAATTTCTCGGTTATCCGTAAAATAGCGCTAAATATCCTGAAAAACTTCCTTGCGAAAATGAGTTTACGGCGGAACCGCTTTAAATGCGAGTACGACTTCGAATTCATGGCCGATGTCCTGCTTTCCGCTTTTTGATCTTTCATGCGTTTGCCGTGGGCGAATTATAGTTTCATGTTGAAAATTATGGATGTAAAGTGTATTATTAATTACTAAGGACTATAAAGGTTTATGTCAGTCGTTTGTCTAAACCCAGCTAATGCGGTCAATACTTCAGACAGCCAAAACCTTTGAAGGGAGAAACATTATGTTTTCTAAAGATTTGGGAATAGACCTCGGTACGGCGAACAGCCTTGTCTTCATGAAAAATAAAGGGATTATAGTTAACGAACCGTCCGTTGTCGCGATAAACACCGAAACGCGCAAGGTGCTGTCCGTGGGTGACGAAGCGAAGCAGATGATAGGCCGCACGCCGGGTTCCATAGTGGCCATACGCCCTATGAAAGACGGCGTTATCGCTGATTTTGAAACGACGCAGGCCATGTTGCGCTACTTCATAGGCAAGGCGTACAACCGCGCATTGTTTTCGTCACGGCCGCGCGTAATAGTATGCGTTCCTTCGGGCGTGACTGAGGTCGAAAAACGAGCGGTGCTTGAAGCGACTATAGCGGCGGGCGCCAGCGACAGAGAGACTTATTTGATAGAAGAGCCTATGGCGGCGGCCATAGGAGCGGGCTTGCCGGTCGGCGAGCCTACCGGCAGCATGGTCGTGGACATAGGCGGCGGCACAAGCGAAGTCGCGGTAATATCGCTTGGCGGCATAGTGACAAGCAAGTCTTTGAGGGTAGCCGGCGACGAGTTTGATGAACATATTGTAAATTATGTCAAAAAGGAATATAATTTGGCGATTGGAGAGCGTACCGCCGAAGCCATAAAAACGACTATAGGAGCCGTATTTGAAGCCGATCCCGGAATCGCCATGGAAATACGCGGACGTGACCTTATAAGCGGTTTGCCTAAGACCATCACGATAACCGCTCCGGAGGTTAACGAAGCTATAACCGAGCCTGTTAACGCCATCATAGACGCTATAAAGGTCACGCTTGAAAAGACTCCGCCGGAATTGGCTTCGGATATCATGGAGTCCGGCATCATGCTCGCCGGAGGCGGCGCGTTGCTTAACGGCCTTGACCAGCTCATATCTTATGAAACCGGAATGCCGGTGCATATCGCGCCGCATCCTCTTAATTGCGTGGCGGACGGCACAGGCATAGTGCTTGAACATATACATACGCTAAAAAGCGTGCTTATTTCGCCAAGAAAACAGCGCTAACGTTAAGTTTGAAGACTAAAGACCGAACAAATCAGCGCTTACGGCGTAAAGTCTTCTGATCGATTAGTCACGTCGCCGGACGCGCGCGCCAAAGAATCTTTTCACTGTAAAAACAACGCTGACGACGGGGCGGCTCGTTAAAGCCCCTCCAACGTTTAAGGAGAACCGGCTGTGGATGTTTTACGCAAACGTCTCGGGAAGATAATTATAATTATGATAGTTTTGTGCGTAATCACCATAATCGTTACGCGCGAATACAGATTTCGGCCTAACCTCCTTGACAATGCCGTTGGCTACGCGGCGACCCCGCTGTCAGGAGCGGCGTCGAGCGTCATTCGGTGGGTGGGCGGCGTTTTTGATCATTTCGGCGACATAAACGACATAAGGGCCGAGAATACGAAGTTGCGGGAAAGAGTCGAAGAGCTTACGACCGAAAATAAAAGGCTGAAGCTTGTTGAAGAAGAGAGCGAAAAACTTACGTCGCTTTTAAAAATAGATGAGAAGTATCCCGAATATCCTAAAACCGGCGCCCGTCTGGTCGCCAGGGACACAAGCAATTGGTTCAGTTCCTTTATAATAGATAAAGGCGAAAACGACGGCTTTACGGAAAACCTTGTCGTTCTCGCGCCAGGCGGCTTGGCTGGGCGCATACTAAAAGCGGGCGACACATATTCAGAGGTCTTGTCCATCATCGATTCCGCCAGCTCCGTAAGCGTGCAAAGCGCCCGCGCCGGAGATTTAGGCGTTCTGCGCGGCGATTTAGAGCTTATGAAAGACGGACTTTGCCGTATGGATTATATTGACGTCAACGCTCGCGTTATGGAAGGCGACGAGCTTATAACGAGCCGCCTGAGCGATATTTTCCCAGCAGGGATAACGGTCGGCTACGTTAAGGAGATTAGAATGGACGCGCGCGCGCTTGTAAAATACGCTATCGTAAGGCCGGCCGTCGATATACAGAGCATCGACGCGGTTATGGTGATAAGCGAACCGTACAGTTCTTTTGACCCCGCTTCCAAGGACGCGCTTACGGAGGAGTAGCGATGCCGCGAGTTCTTATAATGTTCGCTGTGATTTTCCTGACTCTTACACTTCAATCCACGGCGCTCAGTTATATTGAAATCATAAACGTAAAGCCAAACTTGCCGCTTTTGCTTATCGTATCGTACGCGCATTTGAGAGGCGACATGGGAGGCGCCGCGTTCGGTTTCGTTTCCGGTCTTTTGCAAGACCTGTTGTTTGGGCGGGTAATAGGGCTGTACGCCATGCTCGGCATGATCGCCGGGTATATTTGCGGCAAGCCATTTAAAGACTTTTACAAAGAAAATTACCTCATACCGATCTTTTTAACGGGCGCGGCGTGCGTATCATACGAATTCCTGTTTTACGTCACATACTTTTTATTTCAGGGAAAAGTGCGGATAATCAGCTATTTCGGACGTATAATTCTGCCGGAGACCATGTACACTCTCGTCGTTACCATACCCGTTTACAGGTTCATATACAATATAAACAGACGCATTGAAAACCATGAGCGTTTTACCCGGAAGCTATTTTAAACATTTATAATGAGAAACGGCGCTGATCAGACCAAATGGAAGACAATTTCAAGAAAAGATTTATAGCTATAGTCACCAACCGCACGCTTATTCTCGCGCTCGTGTTCGCCTGCCTCTTTTACGGGCTGGCCGCGCGGCTTTTCCAGCTTCAAATAGTGGAGGGCGACGCTTACAATAGCGAGCTTAACGTGAAAATATATAAAGAAATAACCGTGCCCGCGCCGCGTGGGGACATATACGACCGTTACGGTAGGCCTTTGGCCATAAACAGGCCGACCTACTCAATTAAAATAAACCCCGCCGTCCAAACGGGCGATTTAAACGCCGCGACGCTCAATTTGGCGCGCTTTCTGGACGAAAACGACGAGCGCTACGACATGGATTTCCCCATCACGCGCGAGACGCCGCGCCGATTCCTTTTCTCCGGCGAGAAGGCGGAAAAGCGGTGGAAAGACGACATGAACGCGCCTCTTGACGCGAACCCTGACGAAACGATAAAGGCGCTACGCGCTATGTTCAAGATATCCGATGATATAAGCGACGGCGACGCGTTCACCATCATATCGTTTCGATCGAAAATATACATGAACAGGTATACGCTCGCGCCCGTTACGGTCGCCTATGACGTTAATGAGCGCACTGTGGTGAAATTTGAGGAGCACATCGAAAATTTCGCGCCCGCCTATACTGAAGTCGAGCCTATGAGGGAATATCCCGCCGGTTATTATGCGTCGCATATAATCGGATATTACCGCGATGTGGATATGGAAGAGTCCGGCGCCAATATGACGGGCCTTGAACGCGCGTTTAACGACGAGTTTAAGGGCATTGACGGCATATCGCGCGTTGAAACGAACCAAAACGGCAAGGTATTGTCCGTACTTGAAAACTCTGAAGATCCGACGCGCGGCGACCGGCTTTACACGACGCTTGACCTGGAACTTCAAAAAAAAGCTTACGGCATACTGGAAAGCCAGATTACTCAAGTCATTAAAAACAAGATGACTTCAAAGTTGTCTCGAGAAGCGCCTATAACGACGCGACAGGCGCTCAGCGCGCTTGTGAAAAACGGAAGCGTTGACATAACGGCCGTTATGGAGTCAGGCGATTCCGACTATTCGCTGCGGTTGCGCAATTACGCGTTGCAGTCGCTTCCTACGGCCAATTACGAAACGCCGGAAGGCCGCGACGAGATAAGAGCCGTCATTTGCGAGGGCGTTGAAACCGGACGAATATCACAGGCGTCCATACTGCTGACTATGATAGAGCAAGGAGTTCTGAGCGGCGGCGACGCGCTCGCTCAAAACGTAGAAAATGGAAAATTCGGCATACTACAAACTATCCTTGACAAGATAGACGCGCGGGAAATAACGCCGCAAACGCTTAATCTAGATCCGGCCACCGGTTCCGTCGTCGTCGTGGACGTCGCGACTGGCGGCGTGCTGGCCGCCGTGTCGTACCCCAGCTATGACAACAATCAGTTCGTGAACTATTTCAATGACGCGTACTATCAAAAGACCAGCTTTGACCCGACCCGCCCGATGTATAACCGCGCGTTTATGGAAGCGCGCGCGCCAGGCTCCACGTTTAAGATGGTCTCCGCGGCGGCTGGGCTGGAATCAGGCGCCATAACGCCATCCACGACGATTTACGACCAGCTTACGTTCACAAAAGCCGGCCGCCCCTACGCAAGGTGTTGGTCAAGCTCTTCACACGGCGCCATAAACGTCGTAAAAGCGCTGGCGTTTTCATGCAACTACTTTTTCTGTGAGACCGCGTATCGAATGGGAACCGCTAAAACCGGCTCGAAAGGTATAAACACACTCAATAAATACATGATAGAATTTGGGCTGAATGACAGGTCCGGGGTGGAGATAGGCGAGCTTAGGGACACTTTGCCTGACGATATTTTAGCCATAGCCACGCCGGAATATAAAGAATATCTATTTAAACAGCGTGACCCGGAAGCGGCTTACGCTGACTATCGCTGGACGGACGGCGACACGGCGCGCGCTTCGTTTGGCCAGTCGGAAAACAGGTATACGGCGGCGGTCATGGCGAAGTATATCGCCACTCTGGCTTCCGGAGGCGTCAGGCGCGATCTTCATTTTCTGCAACGCGTGGAAACGCCGGACGGTCAAACAACGCGGACAGGTAAGTCCGCGGAATATTTAACTGACATATCCGAAAACACGTTTAACGTAATATATGACGGGATGTTAGCGGTCGTACAGAGCGGCACGGCGCAAAACGTATTCAAAGATTTCCCTATTCCCGTCGCCGGAAAAACCGGCACGGCGCAAGAAGTATCGAATCGGAACGATCACGCGTCGTTTGGCGGATTCGCTCCGGTCGAAAACCCCGAAATCGCCGTTTACGTTTCCATACCCTTCGGCGATACCGCCACGACCGCCGCGCCCGCAGCGCAAGTCGCGCGAGACATAATTGCCGCGTACTTCGGATTTTCAGACGAAAATCCCGTGGCTCAGCGCGAACGCTCATTGTCGATGTAAGACCTTGGGGCTTCGCCCCAAACCCTGTAAGACCTTGGGGCTTCGCCCCAAACCCTGTAAGACCTTGGGGCTTCGCCCCAAACCCTGTAAGACCTTGGGGCTTCGCCCCAAAC
>JAISER010000078.1 GCA_031263985.1 Clostridiales bacterium
CTGAAACAGCGCCTCAATTTTATACCGATCTTTTTCCGTAAGCTGTTTCCATTTCTTTGTCTTTGCGTTACTCTGTACTTGACTCATCGCGGTTCCTCCAGTCACGTTGTTGTCTCCAACTTCATTGTAACTGGTTTGGATCCCCGATGGGTCTTTTTTTTATGCCTTTGGGCAATTCATTTTACAACTTGCCCGCCGCGACGCGACCCGTTTAAAATCCCTTTAAAGGAGCTTTTTATCAAAGATATCAGCCTTAAAAAAATTAATAATAAATAACCGCGCATTATAAAAATTTATAACGCGCGAAAAAAAGGACATGTGGCTATCGATGTCGAATATTTAAACTCCAAGGGTTTTGGAGGGATAACGATGTACTATCCGCCTGAAATAGTTGAAGACGTGCGCGCTAACGCCGACATAGTTGAAGTAATATCAGCATACGTTAAACTTAACCGCGTCGGTGGAGATTATGTGGGTCTTTGTCCATTTCATAACGAAAAAACCCCATCGTTTCGCGTATCTCCCAACAAACAAATGTTCTACTGCTTTGGGTGCGGCGCGGGCGGCAACGTTTTCGGCTTTATTATGAAATATGAGAATTTAAGCTTTACGGACGCTTTGGAAACGATCGCTGAGCGAACGCATTACTCGCTTCCCAAACCTGGCGACGATTCCGGCGCAAGCCGCTTAAAGGAAACGATTTACGAGATGAATAAATTCGCGGCGAGGTTTTTTTACAACGCGGCGAATGAGACCGAAGGGCGCGCGGCGAACGAATATCTAGACGCCCGCGGCGTATCGTCAGCTATACGAAAGCGATTCGGGCTTGGCTACGCGCCCAAATCTCAAAGCGTTTACGCCGCCCTTAAAAACGGCGGGTTCGACGAAAACGACATCTTGTCGTCCGGCCTTGTCGTCGCGGGCAAAAACGGCAAGCCGCCGCGCGACAGATTCTTTGGCAGACTGATGTTTCCCATATTCGACGCGCGCGGCCGCGTAAGCGGTTTCGGCGGGCGGGTTTTAAGCGACGGCGAGCCGAAATATTTGAATTCGCCCGAAACGCCCGTTTTCAATAAAAGCCGCAACCTTTACGGCATAAATTTCGCGAAAAAATCACGCTCCATACTGCTTGTCGAAGGATATATGGACGTAATCTCACTGCATCAGGCCGGTTTTACAAACGCCGTCGCCGCTTTGGGCACCGCGTTTAATGATAATCATACTATAGTTATCAAAAGGTATTCCGACGATGTCGTCTTGCTGTTCGACGCGGATGACGCGGGCGTAAAGGCGTCGCTTCGCGCTATACCCATTCTAACCCGGGCCAAGCTCCGCGTAAAGGCGCTTACGCTGCCAAACGCTAAAGATCCCGATGAATTCATTAAAAAATTTGGGGCGGAAGCGTTCAAACAGCGACTGCGCGACGCCGTAAGCCACGTTACGTTCCAAATATCCAAACTACGTGAAGGTCTTGATTTTGACAAAACGGAAGACAAGGCGCTTTTCGCCGTCAAAGCGGCCGGAATAATAGCTAAACTGGAAAGCCCGGTCGAACGCGACGCTTACGCGGACGAAACGGCGAATATTTCCGGCGTATCCGCCGCCGCTATAAAGGCGGAAATCGAGAAATCGGCGGGCGGCGAACCTGCCGGCGATCCTCTGTTCGGCGCGGCGATTGTTAACCGCCGCGGGCGGGGGTTTTCGCGCGGTAAAGACAAAGCCAAAATCGCTTTAATCTGTCTTCTGGCGTCGCGTCCGCGTCTGTGCGGCGAAACGCGCGGCGTTTTAGAACCTCTCGAGATGCTCGACGACGTTTACGAAACCATGCTAAACGATATCTACGCTCGCGCGGGTTCGGGAGACGAAATACATCCGGCGGAAATCATCAGCCATTTCGACACGGTGGAGTCACAAGAAAAAGCGTCCGCCGTTTTCGCCGATCCGTTCGTTTGCGACAATATAGAAAAAACATTGAACGATTTAATACGCGGCGTGAAGAAGCAGTACGCCGACGACAAGCTCTCCGCTCTTCAAGAACATGATGAAACCGCGCTTCAAACGCTTATAGACTATAAAAGAAATGCTGAAAAATTGTATATAACTATATCAGATGGTTAAAATAGCAACATAAGAAGGGAAGGATTGTCTTGAAATCCATTGATGGGAATTTGTTACTTGCGCGTATAAAGGATTTAGTCGCGCTTGGAAAAAACAAAAAAGGCGTATTGGAATATAACGAACTAATGGATTTTTTAGGCGATATGGAACTTGATCCCGACGTTATAGAAAAGATATATGAGCATCTTGAAACGCAGGGAATAGACGTTATCGGACATATAGAGCTTGAAGAGGAAGTTGAGGTCGAAAAGGAAATTGACGTAAGCATGATAGAAAGCGCCGTCAATACCGACGACCATGTACGTATGTATCTTAAAGAAATCGGAAAAGTTCCCCTTCTGAGCGCCGACGAGGAGATATCGCTCGCCCAGCGCATGGAGCAGGGCGACGAAGCGGCCAAACGCTGTCTCGCCGAATCGAACCTGCGCCTGGTGGTAAGCATAGCGAAACGGTACGTGGGACGCGGCATGCTTTTCTTGGATCTGATACAGGAAGGCAACTTGGGGCTTATAAAAGCCGTTGAAAAGTTTGATTACCGTAAAGGCTACAAATTCAGCACATACGCCACATGGTGGATACGTCAGGCCATAACCCGCGCCATAGCCGACCAGGCGCGCACTATACGCATACCGGTTCATATGGTGGAGACTATAAACAAGCTTATACGCGTTTCCAGGCAGCTTTTACAAGAATACGGGCGTGATCCGTCCGCGGACGAAATCGCTAAAGAGATGCAAATGCCCGTTGAAAAAGTGCGTGAAATAATGAAAATCGCCCAAGAGCCGGTGTCGCTAGAAACTCCCATAGGAGAAGAAGAGGACAGCCATCTTGGCGATTTTATACAAGATGACGACATACCGGCGCCTTCGGACGCCGCCGCGTTCACCCTTCTTAAAGAACAGCTTATAGACGTGCTTGATACATTGACCGACCGTGAGGAAAAGGTTCTTAGGCTTCGGTTCGGACTGGATGACGGACGCGCGCGCACGCTTGAAGAAGTCGGCAAAGAGTTCAGCGTCACTCGCGAACGCATACGCCAAATTGAGGCTAAGGCGCTGCGCAAACTGCGGCACCCCAGCCGCAGCAAAAAGCTTAAAGACTATCTTGACTGAAAATTCTCGCCGTTAGAAACGTATGCGGCGGAATAGACCATCTCGGCGATTTTACGCCGAACGACGCCGGCGCGGCCGTCGTTCGGACGCGCCGGCGTTAACCTTCTTAGAGCTTGTTCACAATCTCGCTTTTAGCGAATTTTTTGTGATGATTTTTCGTCAAACGCAAAAGCGCGAACGCCGCGTAAGGAAACGAAAGCCTCCGCGTACGCAGCGCGTACACAAGGATTTCGCGGACGCCGGAGTCTGGTTTCGGGACAGGTCTAATAAGCCGAAAAGACGTAAAATGGAGATATTGAACAGGCTCTTACATAATGATAACCATCTGGTTCGCTTTGTTTTAAAATCTCTTGTAACGCTCGTATTTTTTTGCGGATGTGGCGGAATTGGCAGACGCGTCAGATTTAGGTTCTGATACCCCAGGGCATGCAGGTTCAAATCCTGTCATCCGCATAGCTAAAAACCGTTTATAACATTTATCCATGTAAGAGCCTGTTCAGGATCTCGCTTTTAGCGGATTTTTTGTGATAATTTTTCGTCAAACGCGGAAGCTCGAACACCGGAGTATGGAGATATTAAATAGGCTCTAAGGACTCCACAAGCTCAAATTATGACTATCCCAATCGTTTCATGAAGCCGCGCGAATGCGCGGCGCGGGGTCCGGGGTCGAAGACCCCGGCGGGGTTTGGGGCGGAGCCCCAAGGTCTTTTAAACCGGAGGGGGTTTTATGGGTTTCACATACGCGGACTTATTCGCCGGCATAGGCGGTTTCCACTTAGCCGCCGACTCATTGGGCGGGGAGTGCGTTTTCGCCAGCGAAATCGACGCCGAAGCGCAACGCGCCTACGCGGCTAACTTCGAACTTACGCCTCACGGAGACATAAAATTGGCCGATACATCGGACATCCCCAATCATGACGCGCTTTTCGCCGGGTTCCCATGTCAACCGTTCAGCATAATCGGCAACCGGCTGGGCTTTGAAGACATACGCGGAACCTTGTTTTTTGAAATCGCGCGCATATTAAAAGCAAAAAAACCGCGTATGTTTATATTGGAAAATGTTAAGCAACTGACAGGACATAACGGCGGGCATACGTTTCGCGTTATTTTGGATACGCTCAGAGAACTTGGCTATCATCCGCATTGGAAAACGTTGAACGCGCTCGACTTCGGATTACCTCAAAAGCGCGAAAGAACTATAATCGTCGGTTTTTTGGAAGATGTCCCATTCGCGTTTCCCGAACCTGAAAAATCCGGGAACCTGAAAGATGTTCTTGAACCCGACGATGCCATTGACCCAAAATTCTTCGCCAGCGAACATATAGTGAAAAAGCGCGCGAATCTGCATAAAAGCGCTTTTACGCCCGGCATATGGCACGAGAATAAAAGCGGCAACATATCAAGCTACCCATATTCCTGCGCGTTGCGCGCGGGCGCGTCTCACAACTATTTGCTTGTAAACGGCTTGCGCAGGCTAACGCCGCGCGAGATGCTAAGGCTTCAAGGCTTTCCCGATTCGTTCAAAATCGTGTGCAACGACAGGCAAACACGAAAACAAGCGGGAAACGCCGTGCCCGTAAACGTGATACAAGCTGTGCTGAAAGCCGCTATATCCGCGTTAAAACAAGAATTTTAATCTGGAGTCCTTAACCTTATGGCTGATAAATTTGACAAAGCTAAACGCAGCTCCATTATGGCGCAGGTGCATGGTAAAAATACCAAACCTGAAAACGCCGCGCGTAAAATATTACATAGCATGGGCTACCGGTTCAGGCTCCATAGAAATGACTTGCCAGGAAAACCTGACATCGTATTGCCTAAATATAAAACCGTCATATTTGTCCACGGCTGTTTTTGGCACGGCTGTCCTACATGCCGACACGCCAGCGTCCGACCCAAAAACAACGCGGAATACTGGAATAAAAAACTCGATCTAAACATGGAGCGCGACCGTCTCAACGAAGCCGCGTTAAAACAATTAGGCTGGCGCGTAGTTATCGTATGGGAATGTGAGATCAAAAAATCCAAAATAGACGCGCTGAAAACCAAACTGAAAAACGCCCTTAGCCTCGATCATTCCGACTCTTAAACGAAAGAAACGATCTGTCTTATCTTCAGGCGCCTTTTTTTCATCCTCTTACCTGTCCGGGAAACCGACCGCCCTCCGCGCTTTGGCAAGCGTTTCTTCAGCCATTGTCCGCGCTTTTTCCGCGCTTTTGGCTATCACGCCGTCGATATACGCTCTATCCTTCGCCAATTCCTCGTACCGGTTTTGAATCGGCGTAAGCGCGCCCACAACCGTCTCCGCGACGGCGGCTTTAAAATCCCCATATCTCTTTCCGTCAAAATCCCGTTCGGCCTCTTCCGCCGTCTCGCCATTGATCGCCCGATATATATTCAACAAATTACTTATCCCTGGCTTATCCGGCGCATAACGCACCTCGCTTCCCGAATCCGTGACGGACCTCTTAATCTTATTCACGATAACCTTCGGCTCATCCATAAGAAAAATGACGTTCCCGTCGTTTTCGTCTTCCGATTTCGACATTTTCTTTTCCGGATCCTGCAAGCTCATAATCTTGGCGCCCGCTTTCGGTATATAAGCTTCCGGCACAGTAAACACATCGCCGTATAAAGCGTCAAAACGGTCAGCTAAATCGCGGCAAAGCTCCAAATGCTGGCGCTGATCCTCCCCGACAGGCACAAGATCAGCGTTATACAGCAATATATCCGCCGCCATAAGAACCGGATACGCGAATAACCCGATATTCACGTTTTCATCATGACGCCGCGCCTTATCCTTAAATTGCGTCATACGTGACAGTTCGCCCATATAGGCGTAACAATTCAATATCCACGCAAGCTCCGCGTGCGCGCTAACGTGCGACTGATAATATATTACGCTCTTTTCCGGATCGATGCCGCATGCCAAGTACATAGTCAGCAAATTCCGCGCTCGTTCACGCAGCTCCGCGGGATCTTGCCGCACCGTTATAGCGTGCATATCCACTATGCAGTACACGCAATTATAGTCGTCTTGCAGCGCCGCCCAGTTTTTCAGCGCTCCCAAATAGTTGCCCAGCGACGGTAGCCCCGAAGGCTGCATTCCGCTGAATATAGTCTTTTTTAACGTTTCTTCCATAAAAGTCTCACATCCGCTTTTAAAAAATTAAGAACTCGGGCGGCGCCCGTACCATCCCGCTTTCCAGGCCCCGCTAGAAACGAAGCGCCCAATAACGCGCATTCTCGAAATACCGAATCCTTATTCAAGCCGTCCCCATAAAAAGACATATCGCTACATCTTTTCCGGCGCGGCGACTCCGATAAGCTTTAACCCCGACGCCAAAACGGTTTTCACGCAAAAGACTAAAGCGAGTCTCGCCGTCTTCACCGCCGCGTCTGCGGACAACACCATGTTCTCGTGATAAAAGCGATTAAACGCCTGCGCCAAATCGACTAAATAGCGCGTTATAATATATGGCTCGCATTTCTCAGCCGCTTCAATCGCTTTATCGCCGAACGCGCCCAACAACTTCACCGTTTCGTAAGAGAATTCATCCGCCAGAATCGAAAAATCGATATTGTCAGCGTCTATAGCGGCGGTTCCGCCGTTAGCCAAAACGGCGCGCGCGCGCGCGTGCGTATACTGAACGTAAGGACCCGTTTCACCGTCGAAACTCAATATGCGTTCCCACGAAAACACGACGTCCTTTATACGGCTGTTATACAAATCGTTAAATATAATAGCGCCCACTCCGACCTGGCGCGCCACCTCATCCTTGTTATCCAAACTGGGATTCTTCCGTTCGATGATGGCTTTGGAGCGCTTAACCGCCTCGTCAAGCAATTCTTCCATAAGCACGACTTGCCCTTCGCGCGTGGACAGCTTGCCGCCCTCAAGCCGCACAAGCCCGAACGGTATGTGCGCCATGTCCCAGTCATAGCCCATAAGCTCGATCACCTTAAAAAGCTGTTTAAAGTGCAAGCTCTGCTCAAGACCTACGACATACAGCGACTTCACGAAATTGAACTCCTCTTTGCGATAAAACGCCGTAGCGAGATCTCGCGTGGCGTAGAGCGTGCCGCCGTCTTTACGCAGCACCATAAGCGGAGGCATATCATATCTCTCCAGATTGACTATCATGGCGCCGTCGCTTTCTTCCAAGAGACCTTTTTCCTTAAGCTCCGTCACGACCGCATCCATTTTATCGTTATAAAAGCTTTCGCCCGTAAAATAATCGAACTTTATGTCCAGAAGGCGATAAATTTTATTAAACTCACGCAAGCTTATCTCTACGAACCAACGCCAAACGCTTAACGCGTCCTCATCGCCGTTTTGCATCTTTATAAACCACGCGCGCGCCTCGTCCTCAAGCGACTTATCCTCCTTGGCTTCCCGGTGGAAAAGGACATAAAGCCTGTTAAGCTCTTTTACGCCTTTTTTTTCTATCTCTTCGCGATCGCCCCATTTTACGTAAGCCGTTATCATCTTGCCGAACTGAGTGCCCCAATCGCCCAGATGATTTATCCCTACGCTTTTATAGCCAATGAAATCGTATATGTTATAAAGCGCGTTCCCTATAACCGTCGTTCGTAAATGTCCAATGTGAAACGGCTTCGCGACATTGGGCGACGAAAAATCTATCGTTACGGCGCCTCGTCCGGCGGAGCCTCGCCCATAGCGCTCGCCTTTATCGATTATTTCGGATATAACCGCCTTAGCCGCGGCGCCCTTGTCCAGAAAAAAATTGACGTAAGCTCCCGCCGTCTCAATCCGCGCGACAAATTCAGATTTATTTTCAACCTTTTCTTTTATCTGAGCCGCGATAACGGCGGGCGATTTCTTAAGCGTCTTAGCGAGCCTAAAGCATGGAAACGCGTAGTCGCCTAGCTTCACATCCCGCGGGGTTTCCAAAGACTCATAAATATCTTCATCTCCCAACGCGATCGTAAGAATGTCCGCCACAGCTTTTTTAAAATCCATATCTATCCTCCAAATTATCGCCGCGCCGTCAGCTATGGAGCGAACACTCGAAGCGCGCCCGGCAAGCTTTTAATCTCTATCGGTATGTTCGGGCCGGTTTCGCCGTCCACGTCCGTTTCAAGCATGTCTTGATTTTTAACGTCTTCCAGCGCCTCAACCTTAATGCGCCTGTCGCGAAAAAACAAAACGCGCCCGTCGCTTAAAAAATCCCCCCCTATAATTTTAAAAAACAGCAGCGCCATTTCGTGTATAGGCGCTTCCTTAACCGCTACGAAATCCAAAAGCCCGTCATTAACCGACGCGCCTGGCGAAAGACGCTCGAAACCGCCGGCTCCGGCGCCGTTAAGCGCGAAAAAGAAATAAACGCTTTCCTCATAAACGTCTTTAGAGTCGGAGATACGCAATTTCATAGGGGTCAAATCGGCTATCTGCTCCACGCCCTTTACGTAATAAGCGAGTTTTCCAAACGCGTTTTTAAAATTGACGTCTATATTTTGTGAAATATTGCTAAAAAGCCCCGCGGCGCATACGTTTATAAAGTATCGCCCGTTTACGACGCCTATATCAATGGGGGTTATTCGCTCACGCGCGATAACCCCCGCCGCCGCGCCGTAATCTTGCGGAATTTTAAGATAATTGGCGAAATCGTTGGCGGTTCCGGAGGGTATTATGCCAACCGGCGCGTCAACGCCATACTTCTTCATAGCGTTAACTACGCGGTTTACGCTTCCATCCCCTCCGCTAACCGCGATAGCGTCAATTTTCTCGCCCGTAAGTTCTTTTATGCGCTTATCCGCGTCCTCAGGACTATTCGTGCGATAAACCGTCGTGATATATCCGCCCTCCTGTAAAACGCGCACGCACGGATCTATATCGTATCGAAAGCTTTTATCGCCTGAATTCGGATTGTATATCAGCAGGAGTTTTTTCATCTTTATAATGTCACCGCTCTATCCGCGTTTTGCGCGATAGCCAGTTTCCTCATTTCTTCAGCCGCCTTCACGGACGCTTCCGTCACGCGCGCCCCGCTTATAAGCCTCGCGAGTTCCGCCGTAACCCCGTCGTCGTCCAATCTCTTTATCGTCGTAAAAACGCGGTTCTCTTCGGTCGTCTTCTCCACAAGAAAATGACGTTCGCCCGCCGCCGCTATCTGAGGCGAATGAGTAACGCAAAGCGTCTGATGATTTCGCGATATTGACATGAGCTTTTCCGCCACGCGCTGAGCCGCGCGCCCGCTTACGCCCGTATCTATCTCATCGAAAATAAGCGTCTCTATCGCGTCGTGGCCTGAAGCGACGGCCTTAACGGCAAGCATTACGCGGCTTATTTCGCCGCCCGACGCCACTTTAGCCAGCGGCATGAACGCGTCGCCTTCGTTTGGCGCGATCATAAATTCCACTCTGTCAAACCCGCTCGCGCTGAATTCCTTTTTTCGCTCTACGGCGATTTTAAACCGCGCGTTTTTCATGCCCATCTCTCTCAGCGCCGACTCCACGCCCCGTTCAGTATCCGCCGCCGTTTCCTTACGCATTTCGGAAATCTTTTCGCACCGCGCGGTTATATCAGCCGCCATAATTTTTTTCTCTCGTCTTAACTCCACCACTACGTTTTCCGACTCTTCAATGACGGCGAGCCGCGAACGCGTTTCTTCCAATTTTTTTATCACTCTATCCAACGAACCGCCATATTTACGCTTCAACGCGTAAATAGCGTCAAGCCGCGTCTCTATTTCATACAGCTCGCGCGGGTTGTTCCCAATTCCACTGACAAAGGAGTAAATATCGCGCGCGACCTCATCGATCCTAACGGAAATGGCGGTAAGTTCCGCGCAAAACGGCTCAAAGCCTTTTAACAGCCTCACCGCGGACGCTACCTGTTCGGCGGCGGACATACCAGACGGCTGTTCATCCGGCGCCGCGCCGGATAATAACTCGTAATTCGACGAAGACGCGCCATCCAAAAAAGCGAGCGCTCCACAAGCGGCTTCAGCGATCTTCTCCGCTTCCGACAGCGTCTTGCGCCTTTCCATAAGCTTTTGTTCCTCGTCCGCTCGCGGATTGACCGACTCTATCTCGTTCTTCTGATATTCCAGCGCTTCGATTATTTCGCGCCGCCGTTCATCGCTTCCGCCGAGTTCCCTCAGTCTTAAGGCGTTTTTCTTGTAAGCGTCTATGACGCCGGCCAGAGCGGTTTTTTCTGATTCTATATTTTGCCCTTGCAGGCTGTCCAAGACAGCGATGTGTCGCGAAACGTCCAGCAAGGAATGATGATCGCGCTGGCCATGCACATCGGCAAGCATATCCGTAATTTCGCGTAACAAGGCGAGAGTCGCCGTCTTGCCGTTTATTTTGCAGCGCGTCTTGCCGTCCGGCCAAGCCTCACGCGAAATCAAAATCGCGTTGTCGTCTCCTATAGAAACGCCAGCCTCACGCGCCGCTTTAACGGTCCGCGCTTCGCCAATGGATATAAAAGCCTCCACTTCAGCTTTTTCCGCGCCATCGCGCGCGAATCCGCTTTTCGCCCTATGCCCGAGCGCGAAATTGACGGCGTCCATAAGCATAGATTTCCCCGCGCCGCTCTCGCCTGACAAAATATTTAATCCCCGCGAAAATTCCATGTCGGCGAATTCTATTAAAGCGACATTCTTTACGCAAAGTCTTTCAAGCATCGTCTTCACCCGCTCTCGGACATCAACCGCCTAAACCGCTCCATAAGCGCCAAAGCCCGCTCTTCCGTTTTGGACACGCAAAAAATTATATCGTCGCCCGCTATGCAACCCACCATTTCGGGGTTTTCCATGGCGTCCGCGGCGGCGGCCACAGCGCCCGCCGCGCCTTGAAGCGTGCGCACCACAAGCATATTGCCCGCGCATTCCATAGACAGCGCGCCCTCACGGAAAACCCTTACATAACGTTCATATATCTGAAGATCTCCCATCTGAACCGCGGCATAACGCAAATTGCCGTCCGGCCCTTGCGTCTTCGTAAGCATCAGCTCGCGTATGTCCCGCGACACGGTCGCCTGGGTGACCTCGAACCCATTCCCGCGCAAAACGCGCGCGAGCTCTTCCTGCGTTTCCACATCCTGAGAGCTTATAATATCCAATATCTTTTTATGCCGCCGCGTTTTCATCTTCTATCTTTTCCTCCGCAGATAGCCGTTCGGTTCTACACCAGATTATACCCCAATATTCCCCATTTCAGCGATAGTTCATCTTATGGCTTAAAATCGAATAAAAACTCTTTTTAACGGTCTTTATAATTTTCGTATGATAAGAGGAGCGCCTCACTGTAATTATATCCTCCGGCTGAAGCTCTACATAGTTCTGCCCGTCAAAGGCGGCGGTAGCGTTAAAATTACGCGTACGCTCAACATTTATCGTAATCACATCGTCAGCGGAGACAACAAAGGCTTTAGCGCAAAGCATATGCGCGCAAATCGGCGTTATAGCGATCATTTCAGAATCAGGTTTAAGTATCGGCCCTCCGGCGGAGAGGTTATAAGCGGTAGAACCGGTCGGCGTGGCGACTATAAGGCCGTCCGCTCGATAGTGACCAATATATTCGCCGTTTATATCCAAGTTAATCGTCAACATAGTCGAAAACCCGCCCCGAAATACGCAAACGTCGTTTAAAGCCAGATGAGACTCATTGTCCCGAATAGCGCGCGCCTCCAGCATCATACGGCGTTCCATCACGTAATCGCCGCTTAAAGCCCGCTCCAGCGCGACTATGGCGTCAGAGGCGTCCACATCGGTCAAATATCCCAGAGCGCCTATGTTCACGCCTAGCAACGGCGTTCCGCTCTCCGCGCAATTTCGCGCGGCGCTCAAAATCGTGCCGTCGCCGCCCAAAACGACTAACAGTTCCGCCCGCTCATAGATTTCTTCCGCTCCTTTAACGAACTCGTTCAACCCGAGCGCGGAACCCACATCCTCGCTTATAAGCGGCTCATGCCCGTTTTTATAGAGCCATCTCACTATGCCGTCGGTAAACTCAAGATCAGGATCTCTGCTCAAATTTGAAAAAACGCCGATTTTTCGCATTGGCGCGCCTCCCTTTTAGAGCGTATCTTTACGCGTTATAATACTGAACCCAGTTTGAAGCATAGCCAATGCCGACGCGGATTTTTCGCGTTGGTCCAGGCGCGAAACGCGGGCGAACCGATGGGGTTCGGCATGGCTTCGCGACGAAGCCCAAAGACCGTTCGGACGGTTAGGAACCGTTAAAAAATAAAGCGTGCGGTCGGCTCGCGGTTTTGTGTCCCGGCAAGGCGCCGGGGCGCGAAAGGACAAGCCAAACGTATAGGTTATTTTTTAACAGTTCCTTATGGTTTAGAGCCTGTTTAATACCTCGCTTTTAACGAACTTTTTATGATAATTTTTCGCCAAAAGCGGAAGCGCGAACGCCGGAACAGGTTACAGGACAGGTCTAATAAACCGAAAAAACGCGAATTGGAGATCTTGAACAGAACCTTAGTTCAGTATAAAGCGCCAAACGCCTCTTTAACAACATATTTATAATTTTTCATCACTATTTCACCGCTTCTTTTTAAAAGAAGGAGATATTCTATGTTGCCGCTTTTGCCTCTTATGGGGGAAAACGTAACGTCTTGCGCGACAATTTCATGGAAACGAGCGAAATCACTTACCGTTCGCAAAACCCCTTCATGCGTTTTGGGATTTTTTACGACGCCGCGTTTACCAACATTCTCTCTTCCCGCTTCAAATTGCGGCTTCACTAAAAAAACAGCGTTCGCGTCGCGGGCTATCAGGTCAAATACATGGCGCATAATCTTGGTGACGGACACAAACGACACGTCAACGCAAGCGAAAGCCGGCGCCTCGTCAAAGTCTTCCGGCGTAAGAGACGTAATGTTCGTCTTTTCCATTGATACGACGCGACCGTCGTCCGCAAGGCTTTTGTCAAGCTGACCCTCACCAGCGTCAACGGCGTATACCTTTTTCGCGCCGCGCGATATAAGGCGCTGCGTAAAACCACCGGTAGAGGCGCCGACATCCAAGCATACCGCGTTTTCGACTGACAGCCTAAAGACGTCAAGCGCCTTTTCCAATTTAAAGCCGCCGCGCCCGACGTATTTAGGCGGCTCGCACCGTATGTCGCCGTCCATTGACACAAGCGTTGACGGCTTAACGCCGGCGCCCTCAAAACGCGCGGCGCCGCTTGTTATAAGTTCTTTCGCCTTAGAGCGGCTCACGCCTAAGCTCCTTGCCAAAACGATGTCCGCCCGTTCTTTATCCATTTTCGCGTTTTATCCTCTCAGCGACCGATTTCGCGTCCAGCGCGTGATCCTTCAAAATCTCGTCTCTGGAACCGTGCGCCACAAATTCGTCCGGAAACGAAAGAGAACGCAACCCCTTTACATCCACGCCCAACTCGACCGCCCTCGCGATTACGGCCGCCGCCAACCCGCCCGCGAACACGGCCTCCTCTATAACATAAGAGCGCTTATAGCCGCCTATCATTTTCACCATATTATCGTCCACCGGCTTTACGAACCGCGCGTTTACGAGCGCCGTCTCCACGCCATCCGCTTTCAGAATGTCGCGCGCCTGTAGCGCGACGTCCGCCATAGAGCCTAAAAATATCAAGAGCGCGTCCGCTCCGTCAGTTATTTTCTCGCTCTCACCCAACCTTATTTCAGCGCTTTCCAAATCTACTCCTAAAGAACCGCGCGGATATCGTATGGCCACGGGAGACCCAAGCGTCAGCGCGAATTCAAGCATTTTTTTCAGCTCTTCGCAATTTTTAGGCGCCATAACCGTCATATTGGGCATATGCGACAGATACGCCAAGTCGAAAAGCCCCTGATGCGTCTCACCGTCGCGTCCAACCGCCCCCGCGCGGTCAATCGCCAGCGTTACCGGCAAATTCTGTAAACACACATCGTGCAATATCTGATCATACGCGCGCTGCAAAAAGGTCGAATATATCGCCACAAAAGGTATAAACCCATTTTTAGCCATACCGGCCGCGAACGTCACCGCGTGCGATTCGGCTATACCCACGTCAAACATCCGTTCGGGAAAAACCTTCTGAAATTCCGAAAGCCCCGTCCCCTCCGACATAGCCGCCGTAATCGCCGCTATTTTCGTGTTTTTCCTCGCCAGGTCAATCATCGCCGCGCCAAACGCTTCCGAATATGTAACGCCTCCGCGTTCTTTTCTCAACGGTTCGCCCGTATCCGCGTTAAACGCGCTGACGCTATGAAAACGCTCGGGCCGCGCCTCCGCGGGCGCGTAGCCTTTACCCTTAACTGTATGAACGTGCAACAAAACCGGGCCATTCAATTTTTTAACGTTTTTAAGCGTCCTTATGAGCGCTCCCATGTTATGTCCGTCTATAGGCCCTACGTATTTGAATCCAAATTCCTCAAACACCCCGCCCGGTATCAACGCGTATCTAATCGCGTCTTTCATTCTTTCAATGGCTCTGCCCGTCGGCTTGCCTATAATAGGCAAACAGTTCAGCATCTTGCGCGCGACCGATTTCGCGCCTATATACGCCGGTTCCGCCCGTATTTCGCTTAAACGTCTTGAAATAGCTCCGACGTTTTTCGAAATTGACATCTCATTATCGTTCAATATGACTAACATATCAGTATTTGACCGTCCGGCGTTGTTCAGCGCCTCGAACGGCAGTCCTCCGGTCATGGCCCCATCGCCTATAACGGCTACGACACAGTTCTTCTCTCCCTCGATATCCCTGCTCAGCGCCATGCCCAACGCCGCCGAAACGCTCGTTCCGCTATGTCCCGTCTGAAAGCAGTCGTGCGGGCTTTCGTCCGGCTTAGGATAACCGCTCAAGCCGCCCTTCTTTCGAAGCGTCGAAAAAAGCGCCCTTCTGCCCGTCAGAATTTTATGCGTATACGTCTGATGTCCTACATCCCAAATAATTTTATCAGTCGGCGAATTATAACAATAATGCAACGCTATAGTAAGTTCAACTACACCTAAATTCGACGCCAGGTGACCGCCTGTCAGCGCGACGCTTTCTATTAAAAAACGTCGCGTCTCGTCCGCTAAACGCCTGAGCCGCGTCAAGTTCATACGCCTTAAATCATCCGGTGAGTTTACGCCTTCCATATACCTCACTATTAGTTAAATCCTCTTTTCATCTGAAAATTAAACCGCGGACGTCGCCCGCCAAGCGGGCCGATTACACAAACCCGCAAACGCGGCTGCCAATAACGCCCATAATAACACCTAAAATCACGCCCGCGCCAACTTCTATCGGCGTATGGCCCAGCAATTCTTTCAGTTTTTGGTCCATGCTTATGTTAGGATTGTTTAAGTTTTCGATAAGCATATTAATCACGGCGGCTTGTTCGCCCGCCGCCCGCCGCACGCCCGCCGCGTCAACGATAATAACAAGCGTTATGACTATGCTCACCGCAAACGCGCTTGTATTAAACCCGTCCTTAAAGCCTATGCCTACCATGGCCGCCGTCGCGAAAGAGCTGTGTGAACTTGGCATTCCTCCCGTACTCAAAATAAGCGTATACATGGAAAATCGCTTATCTCTCATGGCCTCCGTTATAAATTTTATCATTTGCGCGACAAACCATGACGTCACGGCAATCCATAACACAGCGTTTTGCCTTAATTCCCTTACGATATCGACCAAAAAAATCACAACCTTTACGGCGGCCGCGGCGCGGCGGACGCTATAGTCGCTTGACTTAAAAAATGACGGATTACATTCATTAGATTTGATGACTATCTAAACAAGTCATAAAGACCTTGAGGCTCCGCCCCAAACCCCGCCGGGGTCTTCGACCCCGGACCCCGCGCCGCACATTTGCGCGGCTTCATGAAGCGATTGAATAGTCATATTAGATTTTCAGTCAAACGACTATAATTTGAATTGGCTTTTTTATTCTAAGAACCTGTTCAATATCTCGCTCTTAGCGGATTTTTACGATGATTTTTCGCCAAATACGGAAGCGCGGACACCGGAGTCAGGTTCCGTGAGAAATCCGGCATTTTCGTCAGCGCCCGCAATCTATACTTTCCGTTCAAGCGCCCTCTCAGTCATTCGTTCCAAAAAAAACGCCCCGACGCTTTTAAAAAGTCCGCCCGCTTCCAATGACAGTTCTTCGCAGTCACGAACCGCTTTCTCCTTGCCGAATACCGTTATATACGTAACCTTTCCTTTTCGCGCGTCGCTTCCAACAGTCTTTCCCGCAGCTTCCCCCTCGGCGGTTAAGTCCAGCAAATCGTCTTTAATCTGAAACGCGACCCCGAACTTAAACCCAGCTTCACGCGTAACGGCTATGAATTCATCGCCGGCTCCGGCGAAAATCGCGCCTGCGGTCAACGACGCTCTAATAAGCGCGGCGGTTTTATTGGCGTGTATATACAACAGATCATCTTTATCCGTAGGTCTATTCTCCGACAAAATGTCAGCCGCCTGGCCGCCTATCATGCCAAAACGCCCCGCCGCCCCGGCGATTTCAAGCGCGGCGGCGGCTTTGCGTTCGGACGAACCGTCGGAAAACCCGGCTTTGACCTCCGCCGCCATTACCTCATACGCTAAATTTAACAGCGCGTCTCCCGCCAATATAGCCATCGCTTCCCCGAACGCCTTGTGATTGGAAGGCCGTCCGCGCCTGAAATCGTCGTCATCCATAGCCGGCAAGTCGTCATGTATAAGCGAATATACATGTATCAGCTCTATAGCGGCGGCGAATCTCACAGCCGCTTCGCTGGCCGCCGTTTCCGTCGCCGCGGGTTTCGCCGCGTCAACCGCCGCGAGAAACAGCGCCGGCCTGACCCTTTTGCCTCCCGCGAACACGCTGTATCGCATCGCCTCGGTCAATTCGCCGGTTCGCTCCCCACCGCCGCTTATGATAGCGTCCAGCGCCGCGTTTACGCTCGCCGCGTACTCGGACATCTTTTCGTCAAAATCCAATATTATTCCTCCAGCCCGCTGCTTTCAACTTCTTCAACGCCGCCGGCGGATTCACGCAGCGTGATAATCGTCTCTTCGGCGGCGTCAAGCTTTCGCGCGCAAAACACAGATAACTCCATACCTTCTTTATATAGTTTCACCGAACGTTCCAGGTCAATGGCGCCCTCTTCCAACTGTCCTATAATCTCTTCAAGCTTTTCAAACGCCTTTTCATATGTTTTCGGCTTGCTCGCCATGCTCAAAAACCTCCACGTCATACGCCCTAGCTTTAACGATTCCGTCTTTAAAACGCGCCTTTAGGGCCGACCCCGCTTGAAACTCCGACGCGGATAACGCCGCTCCTTTTTCGCTGTATACCGCCGCGAACCCTCTGCGAAGCGTGTTCAGCGGCGAAAGCTGTCTTAGCGAGTCCATTTTCGCGGCTAGCTTCCGTTTTTCGCGTTCAACCCGCGACGCGGCGTTTTTTTTCGCCGTTTCGAACGCCGCTATTTCCTGGCGCTTTCGACCCAAATAAACGTCTATGGCGTAATCGAGCGCGCTTATGGACTCCTCTAACGCGCGAACGCGCTCATCCTTGCCGCGCGTAACGATCTCAGCCGCCGCCGACGGCGTAGGCGCGCGAAGATCGGCCGCGAAGTCAGCTATGGTCACGTCCGTCTCGTGTCCCACCGCCGACACGACTGGCGTTTTCGACGCGAATATGGCTCTGGCGACGATTTCCTCGTTAAACGCCCAGAGATCCTCTATAGAGCCTCCTCCGCGGCCGACTATAATCACGTCAGCCTTGGCCCATTCGTTTACGAGCCGTATAGCGTTCGCGACGGACTCGCCCGCCGCGTCGCCCTGCACGACGACCGGAGCCAGCGCTATTTTAACGCCTTTGTTCCGTTCGCGCGCGATACGTATTATATCTCGCGCGACCGCGCCCGTAGGCGACGTAACGACCGCGACCGTCTCGCAATAATCCGGTATCGGCCTCTTGCGCGCCGCGTCGAAAAGCCCCTCTTTTTCTAGTTTAGCTTTAAGAGCCATAAAACTGGCGTAAAGCGCCCCCACGCCCGCCGGCTCCATATGCGTGACGTAAAGCTGATATTTCCCGGTCTTTTCATAAAGCGACACGCGCCCGAAAGCTATAACTTTGACTCCGTCGTCGGGCGCGAACGTCAATCCGTCCGCGAACGACTCGAACATAACCGCCGAAAGCGCCGCCGTTCTATCCTTCATTGTAAAATAGATATGTCCCGAAGAATGCGCCGTGACGTTCGACAATTCCCCTTCCACGCAAACGTCGCGTAAAACGGCGTCGTCTTCCAGCAGTCCCTTTATATATTTATTGACTTTAGATACGCTTAACGCGAGGCCCGTCATCTCGTCTCGCCTTTCGCGGCCCTGTCTTCGCCGCGCGTAATAAACGCTATCTTACCCAGCACGCCGTTCACGTAAGCGTATGACCCCTCGTCGCCGAATTGTTTGCAAAGCTCCACCGCTTCATTGATGGACACCCTCACCGGCACATCGTTCGCTTTCAGCAACTCGAAAACAGCCAGACGCATAATGGCTAAATCGACCCTGGCCAACCTGTCAAACGTCCATTTTTTAGCGTTTCCCGCTATAAGCGCGTCTATTTCGGACATATTTTCAATCACGCCGTTAACTTCGTAAAGCATAAATCGCTTTTCATCGTCGGACAGCCGCGCGAACCTGAATTCCTGACATTCGTCATTCAGCTCTTCCGCCACATCCACATAACTTTCTATCACTTCTTGAAAATAGTCCGGCTTGTGAAACGGCAACTGGTAAATCATCATAAACGCGTGCTTTCGCGCGTCTCTACGGCTCATAGGAATCCTCCGAAAACAGACTTTTAGTTTTCAACCGCCTTTTAGCTTTCAATCGCCGCCAACCGCCTTTTTTACAAAAACATCCGACGTTCAGAGCCTGTTCAAGATCTCCTTTTAGCGGATTTTCGCGTGATGATTTTTCACCAAACGCGGAAGCGCTAACGCCGCGTATTCAAAGAATATACGCAAAGAGCGCTGACAAAGCGTGGCGGAAAATAGCCTCGTAAAAGCCTATTTAGGATCTCGCTTTCAGCGAATTTTTGTGATGATTTTTCGCTAAACGCGAAAACGCTAACGCCGCGTATTCGAAGAATATACGCAAGGAGCGCTGACAAAGCGTGGCGGAAAATAATCCGAAAAGGCGCGAATTGGAGATCTTGAACAGGCTCTCAGACGCGTACGCCTTTCATCCGCGCCAAAGCGCCGTCTGTCCGCTCAACTCAAAGCCGTGAGCGGGCTTCTCGCGGAAATAAGACGGCCTTTCTTTAACAATCGTCTTGTCAGCGCCTTATTCCTTTGTCGTTCCCTTGTCAAACGTAACATTCGACACAAACACGTTTATCTCCGGCGCCGAAAGGCCCGTCATGGTTTCAACGGCCGTTTTCACGCGTTTTTGCACGGTCGCCGCCACGTCCTGAATTATACACCCGAACTTAACTATTATATGAATGTCCAACGATATTACGCTGTCGTTCACCTCCACGCGCACACCCTTCGACATGTTTTTACGTCCAAGCTTTTCCGCGATATCTCCCGTAAAGTTTCCGGCCATGCCGGCCACTCCCTCGATTTCGAGCGCCGCCGTCCCGCCTATAGCGGCTATAACCTCGTCGGAAATCTGTATCTGACCTATATCGCGTTTGTTCTCTATTTCGGCCACAACAACGCACCCGCCCTTCATGAATAATAAGTCGGCGTTTTTTCGACCGCCTCAATAGTCGCGTTCATTATACCACATTCAAGTATATTTGCAATTAATTCGCGCCCGATAAGCCGTTCTTGACGTAATCCTGGGTTTAGCTATGTCCCAAACCGCGCCAATATAAATTGGCCGCGCTTTAATATTTAAAAATGACTATCCAGATAAGTCATAAAGACCTTGGG